>CADCPM010000065.1 GCA_902803315.1 uncultured Coriobacteriaceae bacterium | reverse complement strand
GATAGCATCAGACGATGGGGATACTCCCCTTTGCCTGGTACCAGGCAAAGGGGAGTATCCCCATCGTCTGATGCTATCGGCCGGCACCACTGCCTGATGCCATGCATAAGTGCGCCACGCGCGTGTGCCTTCGTCGTATAATACGAGCCAAGGAGGCAGCCGCGAATGAGCCAAAACCAAATCAGCAAAGGACGCCTACGCATGCGCATAGCGCTTCTTGTGCTAGCGGTATTGGCGGGCCTTGTTGTGGTGGCAACGTTTGGCAGCGACTTGCCCTTCTCTCCCTTTGCGCCCGTGGCCCTAAAGGAGCCAACCCTTGTGGATACCGATGGCGACCACACGGCCATCGTGGACTCGGAATCGCGAAACGTGCTCATCCTGAACAAGGATCACAAGCTCACGGGCATCGTGGATTGTGGCAAGCTCAATTCGCCGATCGATGCCGTAACCGACGTGTGCGTGGCGGAAAAGGCGGTCTACGTTGCCGGCGTCAAGTACCAAAAAGACAGCGACATAATCGTGCAGGAACGCGTGATTGCCTACGACATGCACGGCGGGTCGGAGGCGGTTGTGTTCGACCTGCAGGTGGACAACCTGCAGAACTCTTCCATAAAGACCATGGACAGCATGGGCAACGATGTTGACGTGGTTATGGTTACGCAGCGCATCTCGGAAGGGGATGGCTACCGCACCCAGTCGGACGTAAAGATAGAGCGCGTTAGCCGTGGGTGGCACGAGACTGCGTCCGAGCAGACGCTTAGCCTGCCTTTCGTGCACGACGTGGGGTACGATCGCAAGTGCGACTTGCTTGCCACCATTAGCCTGCGTGGCGTTTTGGACGACACGTACGCGTTTGACCCGAATGCGATTTTTAAGGACGACGGAACGGACGAGGCGGTAGCGGAAACCATAACCGATGCCGCACAGAAGAAATCGACGGACGAAGAGACGCCCTTTTTGGGCGATCACATGTTCACGGCGGTTGACATTGCCGACAACGGAATCATGTACCTGTGTGACGACGTCACCAAGTCCCTCTGCAGCTTGGACGAAAAGAACGACCTAAAGGTGCTGGGAATAGGGGAGGGCTTTGGGTACGTGCACTGCAACGGCGAACACCTTGCCATGTGCAATCGCGAGACCGATACCGTTGCCGTAACCAAGCTGGACAACATTGAGCTGAAGACCTTCAACTCGGTGGAGATCGCCCCCTCACTTTCCGTGGTTGCGGGTGTGGTTACGGCATGTCGCGTGTACCTTGGCGCATTCGTGCTGTCAGTGATTATGCGCAAGGTGCGCGTCCTCATTGCTTCGGGCAATGCCCGGCAGATGGGACCGATCGTTGCCTCTGGTGCCGTTGTGCTGGTGTTGTCGATTGCCATTGGCTATATCTCCTACGGCTCGTACAAATCCATGATGCAAACGCGCGAAAAGGAGATAGACACCTTTGCCGACTATTTGGACATCCCGGCGTTCAAGCTGAGCAAGAACATGGAGAGCTGCAGAAACCGCGAGGCGTTTCGCAAGAACAACGACACGCTCGTGGACGCATACGAAAACATGCTGGAGATCGAGTTGGAGGCGGGCGGCCTTGCGCGGGTTGCTACCGACAACGGAATCGGCACGTACGTTGCGGTGTACGGATCCGACAACAAGGGCGTGTTCTATTTAAGCGACAGCTCCAACGAGCACATTATGGGCAGCTCGTTCAACGGCGAAAACAAGGCGGAGGTCGAGAAGGTCTTCAAGACCAATGAGGTGGACGGCGAGATGCATGAGGGCACCACGTTGCGCGATGCCACGATGTATAGGCTGGTGCGCATACCCACCACCGACGGGAAGGGTACGGCGGGCGTCATAGAGGTTGGCAGCCGCCTGCGTTCCTTTGAGGCATCCATAACCGCGGACCTCGCGGAACGCATACTTGCGGTGCTGGTTATGGGCCTGGTGGTGTACCTCGCATATGCCGAGCTCCGCGCCTGTACCAAGTGCTTCATCTCGTATACGGGCCTCAAGCACCACCACGACGCGATTGCGGTGCTCACGAGGCCCATCTCGTTTTGCGTAACCATGGTGTCGAGCATCGACGCGGTTATGACTACCCTTATTGCTCGTGCCCTCATTGGCTCCACGGGCATGGGCGACAACAGGATGCTTTTGGCCCTGCCTGCCGTCATGCTTGGCATTGGCCTTGCCATAGGCCAGGCCATCTATGGCTTCTTTGGGTCGCAAGTGGTTATCCAAAAGATCATGAGGCGTGGGTCCATCCTTCTCATACCTGCGGCATTGTTTGCTGCCGCCGTGGTGTGGATGGGAAACTTCTGGCTCTACTGCGTCGCCAAGCTTATTTTGGCCATCCCGTTTGGTCTCCTGTACACGCTTTGCTATTCCTTGCCGCGACGTGCCGACACCGATGAGGTTCGTGCGCTTGCCGCGCACGGCGTAAAGCGCACCGATACCTCGGCTGCTGCCCTTGGTACGGTGCTCGGCGGCTTTGTTGCGCAGGTTTTGGGCAATGCGTGGGTGTATGTGCTGGTGGCCGTGGTGGGCGCGATTCTGCTCATTGTGGTGCTGCGCATACTGCCGCGTACCAAGACCCCCTTGGAGCACGAGCCGCGCAGCGTTGACTCGCGCCACGAGGCCATAGTAAAGCTCATCACGAGCAAGACCACCCTGCCCATCATCTTCTTCATCATGCTGCCAGCCATTCTGGCGGCTGGGTACAATTCGTTCCTGTTCCCGCTCTTCTCGGCCAATCTGGGCATTTCCACGTCGGCGATCAGCAACCTGTTCGTATTGGGACAGTTGGTGGTGTATGTGTGCATAGGCGGGCTGGAGCGCCTGGAGGAGCGCTATGACAAGTGGCGGGTGGCGCTTATCGCCATAACGACCTTGGCCGCGGTGTTCCTGCTGTTCTCGTTTAACACTGCACTGGTGTGGGCGGTGGTTACGATTGCGGTGGTGGGCGTCCTGTGCAAGGCCTCCGACGGATGGAAGGCCCTGTGGCCGCGTTCGGCCAAGGCAAATGGGCTGGCCACGGGCATCGCCACGGGCTCGATGTTTGCCGTGCGTAGCGTGCTGCTCATCGTGCAGCCGCTGCTCTTGGGCGCGCTGCTTGCGGCGGGGAATAACCTGCCGATGATCGTGCTGGGGCTTATCTGCGCGGTGTGCGCGGTTGCGTTCTACTTTACGACGCGGCATTCGGCCTTGGCTCCCCGCAAGCAGATTTCGCTGGAGGAGGAGCTCGCGCGCGAAGACGCCTTGGTGTAGGTGAGGCTGGGCGTCGGGGATGGGCCGAGTGCGCGCCAGCCTCGCGCCGGGTTTGCGCCTGGCCTGGCCGGTCCGTAGACAAAACCGGCGTATCATCAACATTTCGATAACTTATAAAAAACGTTTGCTGCCTTGTGCGCGTGCCTGTCGCATACTAAGAGTCAGAGATGCGAGTTGAGGAGAGAAGAGCATGAAGATAACTGGAAAACATTTATTGGTGTTGGTGGCCATGTGCGGCCTTTTGGCGTCAGGCGTTGGCCTGGTCACCAACGTGAGCGGCCTGTTCTTTACGCCCGTGGCCGAGGAATTTGGGGTCGGAAAGGGCGCGGCGAGCCTTATGGCCACCATCTGCAACATCGCGTTTGCGTTTGGAGGCATGTTCGTGCCGCGCATCCTGAGTGAGAAGACCCTCAAGCCACTGCTTATTGGTGCCACGGCAACGCTTGCCGCAAGTACGGCGGCACTGTGCTTGTGCCCGGGCATCATGCCCATGTATGCGCTGTGCGTACTGCGTGGCGTGGCGGCCGGTCTTTTGGGCTTCGTGTTTGTTACCACCGTGCTCAACAACTGGTTCGTGGCAAACATTGGCCTTGCCACCAGCATTGCCATGGGTTGCTCGGGCATCGCGGGTGCGGCCTTCTCGCCCGTGGTAAGCGGGGTAATAGGCTCGGCTGGATGGCGTGGCGGATTCGTGCTGGTGGGCATACTCACCGTGATCCTCAACCTGCCGGCCATCCTGTTTTTGCCTTCCGTGGATCCCAAGGCCAAGGGGCTTGCGCCGCTGGGCGGATCCTTGGAGCCGAGGGGCGAGAAGCGTGGTGAGGCGGACGCTGGCAAGGCTCAGCCCATAGACGGCTTGGTGTTTGCCGCAGTTCTTGGCTATGCGTTGCTGTGTTCCGCCGCAACGGCGCTTCCCCAGCACTTCCCTGGTCTTGCCGAGACCTATGCGCTCGATGCGGCGGCGGGAGCCACCATGCTTTCGGCCTGCATGGCTGCAAACACGGCAGGCAAGATTTTGCTGGGCGCCCTTATCGACCGCATTGGCACCAAGATTTCGGTGCTCATCTACACGGCGCTTGTTGCCCTTGCCTTGGTAATGCTGTTGCTGGTGCGCGGGCCCATTATCATCGTGGTTGCGGCCGCCCTGTTTGGCCTGTGCTATGCGCTGGCAACGGTGGGTATCTCCATGCTTACGCGCGATGCGTTTGGCCTGGAAAACTATGGCAAGACGTATCCCACCATCAGCCTGGTGGGCAACATTGCAAATGCCGCGTTCGCCTCCATCGTGGGCTTTATGTTTGACTTTTCGGGCGGATACACGTCCACGCTCATCATGTTCCTGGTCATGATAGTTGCCTTGGTGGCCATCGTGATGTTTGTGTATGCGCGTCGTGGTGCCACGGCCGCAGCGTAGCCTGCCCTGCGTGCTGGCTGCGCGCAGCAGCGTCCTGGCCGCCTATACAATCGGAAGTTAGGGCACCGAATTCAGTCCCCTAATGTCCGAAATTATAGGCCTTCGGAGCTCTGTGTGGGCGGGTTACGCGTTGGGCGTCGCGAACGCGATGCCGCTGCGCGTCGGACGCACCGCTGCCATGCCGGCTTGGGGTACGCGGGAGCCGTGCGAAGGGCCCCTCGACGCCTTGCGACTCGATTTTACGCCCTTTCTGGCATCGTCGCGCCAGGAACGGCTCGTCCCGCGAGGGAGAATCTGTAGATGTGAACTGCGATTGTTCCGGCCACAGTTCACATCTACAGCCCTGATCCGAACTACTATCCGTTCAACTGGGGTTTTCCGGAGATTTCCATTTCCGTTTTGTAGATGTGAACTGCTGGCGGTCGACCACAGTTCACATCTACAAAAATGGCCGCGGGCAGATTCTGGCGACCTGCGGTTTTGCACACGTGGTGCCCGGGAGCCGTGTAGATGTGAACCGGCGTGACTCCTGAAGCCCCGTGACGGCGCCTCGAACGCCAAGAGAGCCCGGGCGAAGCTGGAAACAACAGCGGGACTATACAGCTAGAGACGCTGCCATCGACTAGCGAGCAAAACGTTGCGGACAAAATCTCGCCCCACCCGCAGCACCTACTTAGGAGCTTCATCGCTTCCTTCGATTCGGGGCGCCGCGAATAGAGCGCGAAGCCGTATGCGGGCCAGACGTGGGGGTGGGATGCGATCAGTACGGTGCCAATCCCTGCGTGCAATATGCGACGTATTCGTGCACGTGCGTCAACGGTGGTATCCTAGGAAAGCTAAACATCGAACACGCATAAGGAGAACCCCATGGGTGACAAGTTAGAGAAGCTCATCGCCGCGTACGAGGAGCTTGAAAAGAAGATGGTCGACCCCGCCGTGGTAAGCGACCCCAAGGAATACGCGCGCATTGCCAAGGAACACGCTAGCCAGGCAGAGCTCGTGGCTAAGGCTCGCGAGTACCTTACGGCGCTCGACGACATTGAGGTTGCCAAGGAGATGCTGCGCGAGGAGACCGACGCAGAAGAGAAGGCCATGCTGCAGGAAGACATCGCGGCAAACGAGGCCAAGCTGCCGGAGCTGGAGAACGAGATCAAGATCATGCTCATCCCCGGCGACCCCAACGACGAGAAGGACACCATCGTAGAGATTCGTGGTGCCGCAGGCGGCGACGAGGCAGCCATCTTTGCAGGCGACCTGTTTAAGATGTACGAGCGCTTTGCCGCGGGTCATGGTTGGAAGATCGAGGTCTTCTCGTCGAGCCCAAGCGAGGCGGGTGGCTTTAAGACCATCGAATTTAAGGTTACGGGCGACAAGGTCTATTCGGTTATGAAGTACGAGAGCGGCGTCCATCGCGTGCAGCGCGTTCCTAAGACCGAGAGTCAGGGCCGTATCCAGACTTCCACGGCCACTGTGGTCGTGCTTCCCGAGGCAGACGACATCGAGATCGATCTTCCCGCCGAGGACCTGCGCATAGACACGTATTGCTCCAGCGGACCTGGCGGCCAGGGCGTAAACACAACCTACTCGGCCGTGCGCATTACGCACCTACCCACCAACACCGTGGTGCAGTCGCAGGACCAGCGCTCGCAAATCCAAAATCGCGAGGTGTGCATGCAGATGCTGCGTGCGCGTCTGTACGAGATGGAGCTGGAAAAGCAGCAGGCCGAGCAGGGTGCCACGCGCCTGAGTCAGATTGGCCACGGCAACCGCTCCGAGAAGATCCGCACGTACAACCAGCCGCAGGATCGCGTGACCGACCACCGCATTGGCTTTAACGGCACATACAACGGCGTGCTTTTGGGCGACACCCTCCAGGGGCTCATTGACGCGTTGGCTGCAGCCGAGCGCGCCGAAAAGCTCGCCGAGGCGGTGTGATGGCAACCGGCGAGGTTTGGACCATACAACGCATCCTCAACTGGACCACAGGATACTTGGAGCGCAAGGGTGACGAGCATCCGCGCCTTTCGGCGGAATGGCTGCTGTGCAACGCCTGCAACCTAACGCGCATTGAGCTATACACGAACTTCGACAAGCCGCTTACGTCACGAGAGCTGGATGTTATGCGTGACGGCGTGCGTCGCCGTGGAGCGGGAGAGCCGCTGCAGTACGTAACGGGCGAGATGCCCTTTAGGCACATTGTCATGCGTTGCGAGAAGGGCGTGCTCATCCCCAGGCCCGAGACCGAGGTGCTGGTTGACGCGGCGCTAGAGGCGTTGGAGGCCAGCGAAAGCGAGGCTCCGCTTGCGTTGGAGGTGGGTACGGGCACCGGCTGCATCGCGCTTTCTTTGGCTACGGAGCACGAGGGAACGCGTGTGATCGCCACGGACTTGTCTCCTGCGGCGGTAACGCTTGCCACGCGCAATCGCGATGCGCTGGATCTTGCCGGCGTGATGGATGTGGTTGAGTGCGATATGGCCTCGGGTGTGCCCGACGCGCTTATGGGTCGCTTCGATCTGCTTGTTTCCAACCCGCCCTACATCCCGAGCGACGTGCTTGCCCAGGAGGTGCCGGCGGAGGTAAAGGACTTTGAGCCTGAGCTGGCATTGGATGGGGGAGAAGACGGGCTGGACGTGTTCCGACGCATTTTGGAGTTGGCCCCCGTGGCGCTTGCGCCTGGTGGCTGGCTGTGCGTAGAGCTCTTTGAAGACAATGTGAACGATGCCGCCGAGCTCGTGCGTGCCGAGTCTGGTTGGGAGCATGTGGAGGTCCGAGAGGACCTTACGCATCGGCCACGCGTACTTGTGGCGGTGCGTGCGTAGTGCAAGGCCCCCTGGGAGTTCGTCGCTGCTTGGACGGTTTGCGAAAGTCTAGAGGTTTGCCGAGATTTCCTTTGCGTCGAATCCGAATAGGCGCGCCGCCTCTTCGAGGTTAATGGATCCACTGCGCACCAACTCGACCGCGCGAAGCAGGAAGGCCTTTCGCTGCTTTTCCAGGCCCTGCTCCAGGCCCTGCTCCAGACCCTGCTCCAGACCCTGCTCAAGACCCTGCTCAAGACCCTGCTTCACACCTGCGGCATAGCCATCTTCCTCCGCCTCGCGGCGCAACAGATCGCGATACTTCTCCTCGTCCCACTCCTCAAGGAACATGGGAATCACCTCCGCACGGTATTGTCTTAGGAAAGGCTCAAGAACGCCCTCGTCTATGCAGGTGAGCACGGCGTAGTGCACGGCCTCAGCGCGTGAGAGTCCCTGCCTAGCATACGCACGCGTAAGAGCTACGAAGTGGGCGTAGTCCGCAAGCGTTTTACACGCCTTGTGCAGTTCGGCGTTGTGCCCCTCGTTAACGTTGAGCACGATCGCCGTTAGCTCAACGCATGAGCCTTGCGAGCCATTGCGGAAAAGGTCGGTAAGGTGCAGCTCCTCGCGATCCGGTGCATCGGCGGGCCCCGCGTAGAACACGTAGTACTGCGGTGCGGGAAGCGAGAGCCTCCGCGAGCTGTACTCACTCAGGTTGAACAGGTCGAGATATTTGCTATAGAGCTGTGCAAGGTAGATGAGTCCGCGCAACGGCATATTGGGGTTGCGCGTGCTCTGGTGCTCCCAGAGCATGAGCTCACCATCTACCAGGAAGGAGACGTCGTTCTTTCGCCCCATATAGATGGCGCCTTCCACGGTCGTGAAAATGAGCTCCTCCGGATCGCTGCAATTACCGCCAAGTGCGTTGTACAGCGACATGGTGTTTTCCTTAAAACGCTCGTCTCCAAAGAGTCGCTTGAACAGCGTGTCCTTGTGCATGCGATTCTCCTGATAGTCGTTGCGATCGGCTGGCGTCTCAATCATACCCTGACTCCTTCCCTTTGGTTGTGAAGATGAGTGTAACAGAACATCTGTTCTAAAACAAGTGAAAAACGAACAAATGTTTGTACATGGGTACGTCTAAATAGTCGCGGGCGAATCGCGGCTCGGCGCGAAGGGTTGTTTGTTGTGACGTGTGGCGCGATAATCAGCACACGACCATCGGTTAGGGTTCTGTATCGTCGGAGGTAGATGCTCGTGGGCAGAGTTGTGGAGGTAAACCAGGAAGCGCCGCAGCATGCAGCGCTGGACGACGCCGCAAACGTGTTGCGTGCGGGTGGCGTGCTGGTGATGCCCACCGACTCCGTATACGGCATCGGCTGCGCGGCCACGGCGGGAAACCCCGCGCATCAGAAGATCTTCCACATAAAGCGGCGCGATCGAGCCCAAACCCTGCCATGGCTCATTGCCGACCCGAAAGATCTTGTTGCTTACAGCCGTAACGTGCCCCCATGGATGGAGCGTCTTGCGCGCGAGCTGTGGCCAGGGGCGCTTACCCTCGTGGTCCAAGCGAGCGATGCGGTTCCGCAAGAGTATCGTGCGGCCAACGGCACCATTGCCTTGCGCGTGCCCGATTCCAATTTGGTCCGCAAGCTTGTGCGAGAGGTGGGGCCTTTGGCAACTACCAGCGCAAACACACATGGCGAGGCGGCGGCCACAAGCGGTTCGGGCGTAGAGAGGCGCATAGTGCGCGCCGCCGACCTCACGCTGGACGCAGGCCCTGCGCCGCTTGCCGTAGCCAGCACCATCGTGGGCAGCGAGGACGCGTTGCCAAGGGTGTATCGCGAGGGAGCCATCCCGTCTTGTCGAATCTTGCAAATATGCAGCGCAGAGGCGCTTAACAAGGAGGTCCCATGATCCAGGACATCGCACCACATCGGTTCGCAAACGAGTTTCTGCCAAACGCCCAGCCCAACAAGGACGATCTTGTCTTTTACGTTCGTGGCCAGGAGGTGGCCGCACGTCGCGTGGGCCAGACGGGCATCGAGCTACCACGCGTGGGCGAGGACGAAGTGACGGCGGAGGGGCTTACCTTCCTGTTTAGCCTGGACGGACGCGCGTGCTGGCTTGCGCCGGAGGCTGGGGCAGCCGAGCCGCCAGAGGGCTATGAGCTCGTTCACAACCGGGCGCTACGCATGGAGCGCCGCGGGCCCCGCGAGCTCATGCTGGCCATCTATACTGCCGTTCACCTGGCCGACTGGTATGCGAAGAACAGGTACTGCGGGGCTTGCGGACATGAGATGGCACACCATGAGAAGATGCGTGCGATGCGTTGTGCGAGCTGCGGCAACGTGGTGTTTCCGCGCCTGAACCCTGCCGTTATTGTGTGCGTATGCGATCCTGAGCGCAACAAGATCGTTCTCACGCGCTATGCCGCGGGCCGTTATCACGCGATCGACGCGCTGGTGGCGGGCTTTGTGGAAATCGGCGAGTCCATTGAGGACTGCGTGCGCCGAGAAGTGCGCGAGGAGCTGGGCCTCGAGGTAAAGAATATCCGCTACTACAAGTCTCAGCCGTGGGGCGTGGCGGGCGATGTCCTTTCCGGCTATTGGTGCGACGTCGACGGGGACCCCACAATTCGCATGGACGTGAGCGAGCTGGGCCGCGCGGTATGGGTGGGACCCGACGAAATCCCTGGTCAGCCCGACGACCTTTCGCTTACGAACGAGATGATGTGTCTCTGGCGCAACCTGCGTCAGGCGCCCCAGGACGGGGAGTACAAGTTTTACGGTTGGCAGACGGCCGACGTTGTGGATGCGCAGGGCCGTACCCCTCGCGACCTCTACGACCTGCTTTCGGGGCTGTGGTGTGCCCAGACTTGCGCGCCGCGTATGCGAAGCTCTTGGAGCGAGCAAAACCCCACGTACGGACAGTGCTCCATTACGGCGTTCCTCGCTCAGGACCTCTTTGGCGGGGAGGTATACGGCGTTCCGTTGGGCGACGGCAACTATCACTGCTTCAACGTCGTCGGTTTTTGCGTGTTCGACCTCACGAGCGAGCAGTTTGGCAACCGAACGCTGGACTATGGTAGCGCCATGCTTCAGTCGCGCGAGCAGCACTTCCAAAAGGCAGAGAAGCGCGAGCGCTACGAGCTGCTGCGCAGCAAGCTAGAGGGTTGTGATTAACCGCGCGAAGGTGGGGCTGTCCCCTATTAGGGTTCTGTTGGACAGCGTGTTGGGATGCGTCCTGTTGTCTGATCTTTAGGACTAGGCGACAGTCCCTCTTTTGCACGGTTCAAGTGTTTATTCCGTGACGGCCGCTCCAACACTTAAGAAAACTTAAAGCTTCGCATCGTACAGTGAGCCCATACCAGGCCGCTGGACGAAGGAGAAGACAATGGGCGTAAGCAGAAGACAGTTCGTAAGCGGAGCGGGGATTGCCGCGGCCATGCTCTTGTCGGCCTGTGGTTCGGCGCAGACTCAAAGCCAATCGGCTGGCAAGGAGACCGAGAAAAAGACCTCGGCCGCGATGACCTCGAACCTTAAGCTGGATTCGTCCGCGTGGCAGCACAATGCCGACGACGACGTGTACTACCAGCTGGGCGTTTCCTACTGCGAGAAGCCCGCAGACAACAACTATGAAACGCTGGCCATTCTTGTGCCGGGCGCCTACTTTAACGCCACCGACAATGGCAACGGCACCTTTACCTGCGAGGTAAACAAGGACGCAAAGGTGGGCTCCTACACGGCCTCTTCGGCGCCCATAGTGATGCCCATAAACACGCCGGGCTACTCGGCGCAGAACCCCATGAGCGAGTACTCCTCCCAGGCGGACTATACGGCCGCCGGTATGGTGTACGTGCATGCGGGATGCAGGGGACGCGACGCTGGTGCGCCGGCGGGCGTCGTGGACCTTAAGGCTGCGGTGCGTTTCCTGCGCTTTGTGGCGAGCCAGCTGCCTGGCAGCACCGACCGCATCTTTACGTTTGGCATGAGCGGTGGTGGCGCGCAGTCCGCGCTTATGGGTGCCACGGGAGACTCGGAGCTGTATGAGCCGTATCTGAGTGCCATTGGTGCGGTGAGCGGTGCGAGCGATGCGGTCTATGGGTCCATGGACTGGTGTCCGATTACGGGACTCGATGTGGCCGATGCGGCCTACGAGTGGATGATGGGCAGCACGCGCACGGACTTGTCGGATGAGGAGAAAAAGATCTCCACCGGTCTTGCGGAGGCGTATGCCGCATGGGTTAACTCCGCAGGCCTTGAGGACAAGCAGGGCTCTGCGCTCAAGCTGCAGGAGTCGGGCGAGGGCACGTACCAGGTTGGCAGCTACTACGACAAGGTACTTGCGACCATTAACGAGTCACTTAACAACTTCCTGGCCGACACCACGTTTCCCTATGATGCCGATTCTGCAGGCGGCATGGGCGGTGGCATGGGTGGCCCTGGCGGCGGCATGGGCGGCGGCATGGGCGGCGGCCAGCCACCCGAGGGCATGGGCGGCGGTCAGCCACCCCAGGGCATGGGCGGTGGCCAAGCGCCCCGGGGCATGGGCGGCGGCCAGCGCCCCGAGGGCATGGGCGTCCCTGGCGGCAACATGGCAAACGCCGAGCAAAACGACAATATTTCGCGCACGCAGTCCACGGGTGGCGTAAGTATCTCGGGCACGTATAACACCGCAGCCGACTACATTGCGGCGCTCAATGCCAATACGGAATGGGTTGCTTACGATGCGGCTACCAATACCGCAACGATTACCAGCGTCGCGGCATTTTGCGATGCCCTCAAGCGCGCGTCAAAGGGACTTGGCGCATTTGACCAGCTGGATCGGGAACAAGGCGAGAACACCCTCTTTGGAGAGAATGGCAATGCCTCGCACTTTGACGCGACGCTTGCGCAGGTTCTTGTCAATCAGGGAAGCAGCTATGCAACCGATTTTGACGAGGACCTAAAGAAGAAGGATGCCCTTGGTACGGACGTGGCCACGCGCGTGAGCATGTATACGCCGCTCTATTACATATTGGAGTCGCAGGCGGGCTACGGACAAAGCGAGTTGGCAAAGCATTGGCGCATTCGCACCGGCATAGAGCAGGGCGATACGGCTCTTTGCACCGAGCTTAACCTCGCGCTGGGACTCAAGGCCAACGGCAATGTGGAGTCGGTTGACTTTGCCACGGTATGGGGACAAGGCCACACGCAGGCCGAGCGCACGGGTACGGTAACGGAGAACTTCATCTCCTGGGTTGCCGGCTGCATGGCCTAACGGGAAACCGTGCATACGAGGGACTTGTTCCCTTTGCACCAAACGGCAAACCGTGCATAAGGAGTATCCCTTTTTGCACGGTTTGCGCGTTCATTTAGAACAATCTCATTTGTTAACCGTGTGAAGCCGCTCAGGGCGTATATACTACCGTTGGCAGGAAAACCATCCGAAAGGTGAACCATGGAATTTTCGTACCTCTCTGATCCTGAGCTTACGTCTGCCATCAGCGACGAGCTTACGCGTCAGCGTAACTCGATTGAGCTCATTGCTTCCGAGAACTTCGTAAGCTTGGCCGTTATGGAGGCCGTGGGGTCTCCCCTTACCAACAAATACGCCGAGGGTCTTCCCGGTAGGCGCTACTACGGTGGCTGCTGGGCCGTGGACGTGGTAGAGAACATCGCGCGCGATCGGGCAAAGAAGCTGTTTGGCGCGGAATTTGCCAACGTGCAGCCCCACTCGGGTGCGCAGGCAAACTATGCGGCTACCAGCGTGTTTGCCCAGCCAGGCGATACCATCGTGGGCATGGACCTTTCCAACGGCGGCCACCTTACCCATGGTTCGCCCGCAAACTACTCGGGCAAGCTGTTCAATGTGGTGAGCTATGGCCTGAACCCCGAAACCGAGCGCATCGACTACGACGACGTTGCCGCAAAGGTGGAGGCCAACAAGCCCAAGCTGATTATCGCAGGCGCGTCTGCGTACCCCCGCGTAATCGACTTCCAGAAATTTGCCCAAATCGCCCACGACAACGGCGCAGCGCTTATGGTCGACATGGCCCACATCGCCGGCCTCGTGGCTACGGGTGCCCACCCCAGTCCCATGCCCTACGCCGATGTTGTTACCACCACCACGCACAAGACGCTGCGCGGCACTCGCGGCGGTCTGATTCTTTGGAACGACGAGGAGCTTACCCGTCGCATGAATTCCGCCGTGTTTCCTGGCAGCCAGGGCGGTCCGCTGGAGCACGTTATCGCTGGTAAGGCCGTGGCGTTTGGCGAGGCACTTCAGCCGGAGTTTGCCACCTACATCCAAAACGTGTGCATCAACGCCAAGGCTCTGGGCCGCGGCATGGAGGCCAAGGGTCTGCGCCTGGTGACGGGCGGAACCGACAACCACCTGCTGCTTGTGGACCTTACCACGGCAGGAGAGGACGTAACCGGCAAGATGGCCGAGCACACCCTCGACGAGGTGGGCATTACGGTAAACAAGAACACCATTCCCGGTGAGAAGCGCAGCCCGTTTGTGACCTCTGGCATCCGCGTGGGGTCTGCCGCAATGACTACCCGCGGCTTTGGCGAGGACGAAGCCGAGCGCATTGGCGAGCTCATTGGGCAAACCGTTACGCACCTGGACGACGAGGCAGCGATCGCCGCGGTAAAGGCCGAGGTTGCCGAGCTCTTGTCGGCGCACCCGCTTTATCCCGAGCTGGGCTAAGGTTCTGTCCGAACTTGGGAACACCCCTTCCAGTTGGGAATCGTGCCCCGCGCCCGTGCCCGCCCGCAAGCGGCGACTCACGAAGTGAGCGAGCGAAGCGAGCGCGGAGCCGCCTGCGGGCGGGCACGGGCGCGAGATACGAGCCCCCAATTGTGTGAGCGGTACGTATTCGATGAGTAAGTTCTGGCAATTAGATGGAGTTAGGGATAGAATCCATACGCGTTCGTGCAATACATGGGTGGGGGAGGCGCTCTTATGGAAGGGGCCCAGGCTGTCTTCTTTGGGGCTATCCTTGGGCTTTTGGGTGCGCTACCTCCGGCGGTATTGTTCGAGCGGGCGCTAAGAAAGGCGCGTACGCCATCGATCGCTGCAGGCTTGGTGAGCATTGCGGTATCGTTCGTAATACTGGCGGGTGCGTTGTTCTTGGCAAAGTCCCTCCTGCACGCCGATGCCCTTCTTTTTGGCTGCGCAGAAGTGACTGCGTTTTTGCTCGTATGGGTGTTTGAGGCCGTAAGAGCATGGTACGACGCCCAGCATGGAGTTAGGCAGGGAGAAAGGAAGAGCGGTGAATCCTCTAGATAAACTCGGCGAGGAGATAGATGAGCTCGTATCGAGCTTTGACTCCACCCCGGTTTTCGGTGACCTTACCGTGGGTCTAACGCAGTACACCTTTTGGATGCTGGTAGCAATATTGGTGCTGCTTATCGTCGTCTTTACGTTTAAGAAAAAGCAGGCAGCGTCCGGGCTCGTTCCCAAGGGACGTTTTCTGAATGGCGTTGAGTTTGTGGTGGAGTACTGCCGTGACGACCTTTGCAAGGGTCTTTTGGGCGACTCGTGGCGCAAGCACTTCCCGTTTATCGCATCGGTCTTCTTCTTCATTCTGGTGAACAACATCATTGGCATCATTCCTGGCTGCAAGCCGGGGACCGGTTGCATCGGCACCGCAGGCGCACTGGCCTTGGTGTCGTTTATTTACTTTATTGTTATGGGTGTGCGCGCAAAGGGCCCCATCGGTTACCTCAAGAGCCTTGCGCCTGCCGGTGTGGGATTCCCCATGAACGCCCTCGTGTGGCTCATCGAGGTCTTCTCCACCTTCCTGCGCCTTATTACGCTGGCCGTTCGTATGTTTTGTAACCTCTTCGCGGGTCACGTGGTAATGGGTGCCTTCGCCTTGCTGGCAAGTCTCTTCTTTGAGCCAATACTGCAAGGGTTTAGCATGCAGGCTCTCGGCAATGCTGGCGTGTCGGTGTTCTGGGTGGCCGTCCTGCTTATCATCTATATGGTAGAGATACTTGTTGCGGCCATTCAGGCCTACGTCTTTACCCTGCTTTCTGCGGTGTATGTGCAGATTGCGGAGGGAGAGGAATAAACGTTTGGTATTCGGCGTATCTATTGGTGCGCTGCATATAAGTTGTTTGGAAATCGTCGGATGATCCGACGAAGGTAAAAGGAGGAATCGTGGGAGTTATCGGATACGGCCTTGGCGTTGTTGGTGCAAGCATTGGCATTGGTATTGCTGCTTTTGGCGCAACGTCGTCGATTGCGCGTCAGCCCGAGGTCGAGGGACGTCTGTTCACCATCTTCATTCTTGCTTCGGCATTCGTCGAGGCGCTCGCACTTATCGGCTTCGTCGTTACGCTCATTGCCAAATAGGCCAAACGTAAAGACGATACCGATTATTTGGAGGTTCGAATGAACACGACAAAGCTAGGCATTGCGGGACGTCTTGCCGGCGTTGGTGTCCTGGCATCTGCAGTCGCCTCGCTTGTGGCACCTGCAACGGCCTTTGCGGCGGGAGCCGACATCCTTATTCCCAAGCCCGCTGAGTTCATACCCGCACTCATTGCGTTTATTATCATTTGGATCATCCTTGCCAAGATGGCATGGCCCATGATTCTTAAGGCTCTTGACGCCCGTCAAGAGAAGATTGAGAGCGACCTCAAGGCCGCCGAAGACGCAAAGAATGACGCTCAGGAAAGCGCTCGTCAGAGCAAGGACGCGATCTCGGACGCTCAGCGCGAGGCCGCCGACATTGTTGCCGCTGTCAAGCGCGAAGGCGAGGAGGAGCGCTCGCGCATCATCGCGGAGGCTCAGTCCAGCGCAAACGACATCATCGCTCGTGCCCGCGACGTTGTTAACTCCGAGCGCAAGAAGGCCATGGTGGAGCTTTCGGGCAATGTTGTTGACCTTTCGGTAGAGATCGCATCCAAGATTATTGGCGATGCGCTCGACGAGAAGGAGCAGCGCGAGCTAGCCCAGAAGTACCTCCTGGAAGTGGGGAACCTCAATGAAGATTAGGCCCGCAGACAAGCAGAAGATCGAGGAGTACGCTCGTCGCTCGCTGCTCGCCGCGGCCAAGGGCGAAGGCAGTGCACCACTCGACCCGCATCAGCTTCGCAAGGCGGCGATGTTTACTCCCGAGGTGTTCGAGACCTTGGGCCGCATGCAGCGCGAGACCGATCTTACGTTGCTTTCGCAGTTGTATGACGATCTGGGGACGATGCTCAGCAACGACGAAGACGCCGTAGCCGTAAAAGTAACCACCGCCATACCCATGGATGCCGAGTTGCGCAAAGCGGTACGCGATAAGTGCTCCAAGGACTTAGGTGTACCCGTCTACCTCATTGAGGTCGTGGAGCCCAAGATCTTAGGAGGCATCATCCTGGAGGTCAATGGTCGCCGTCGCGATGCGTCGGTGCGCGCGCAGTTGACGAACATCCGCAAGTCCCTCTCAACAAGCTTTTCGGGAGGTGTTGAATAGTGGCTAAGATAGATCATATTGACGCGTCTGCCATTGTGGCGGCGCTTCGCAAGGAGCTCGACTCTGTTGAGTTTTCCGTAGATCGCAACGAGGCCTCCACCGTAGCCGAGGTGGGAGACGGAATTGCCCGCGTAAAGGGCCTGCGCTTCGCCATGAGCGGCGAGCTGCTGCGCTTTACCAGCTCAACAACCGGTCACACCGTGTACGGACTCGCGCAGAACCTGGAGGAAAAAGAGGTTGGCGCGGTACTGTTTGGCGAGGTAGACACCATCAAGGAAGGCGATGAGTGCACTACCACCGGTCGCGTTATGGATATCCCTGTGGGCCGCGAGATGCTTGGCCGCGTGGTAAACCCGCTGGGCCAGCCCATCGACGGCAAGGGCGCCATTGCCACGTCGCACAGGCGTCCCATTGAGTTTAAGGCTCCCGGAATCATGGAGCGCCAGCCGGTGTGCGAGCCGGTGCAAACCGGCCTCGTGGCAATCGACGCCATGGTGCCCATCGGTCGCGGTCAGCGCGAGCTGATCATTGGCGACCGAAAGACGGGTAAGACCGCCATTGCCATCGACACCATCGTGAACCAGCGCGACACCGACATCGTGTGCATCTACGTGGCCATCGGCCAAAAGGCCTCCACGGTCGCGGGCATTGCCGAGACGCTCAGTCGCCACGGCGTTATGGACAAGACTGTCATCGTTTCCGCTACGGCTGCCGATTCCGCGCCGCTGCAATACATTGCCCCCATGGCAGGCGCTGCCATTGGCGAGTACTTCATGTACAGCGACAAGGACGGCAACCCCGCCGACGCCGAGCATCCTGGCGGCCATGTGCTGGTGGTGTACGACGACCTCTCCAAGCAGGCCGTGGCATACCGTCAGATGTCGCTTACGCTGCACCGTCCGCCTGGACGCGAGGCGTATCCCGGCGACATCTTCTACCTGCACTCCCGCCTGTTGGAGCGCGCGGTAAAGATGAGCGACGCCAACGGCGCCGGCTCCATGACGGCACTGCCCATTATCGAGACGCAGGAAGGCGACGTTTCGGCGTACATTCCCACGAACGTCATCTCCATTACCGACGGACAGATCTACCTGCAGTCCAACCTGTTCTTCCAGGGACAGCGTCCTGCAGTGGACACGGGACTTTCGGTAAGCCGCGTAGGCGGTGCGGCCCAGCTCGCATCGATGAAGCAGGTGGCCGGTACGCTGCGCCTCGACCTTGCAAGCTACCGCGAGATGCAGGCGTTTGCGCAGTTTGGTTCCGACCTCGACGCAGCCACGCAGCATCAGCTCACGCACGGAAGCCGCATGACCGAAGTACTCAAGCAGGGACGCTTTGCGGCCCTTGACGTTGCGGACCAGGCAATCGTGCTGTTTGCGGGCAAGGAAGGCTATCTGGACAAATTGCCCATAGAGAACGTGCTGCCCTTTAGGGCGGAGCT
>CADCPM010000064.1 GCA_902803315.1 uncultured Coriobacteriaceae bacterium | reverse complement strand
GGTGGAAACACTGGGACTTCGTCTAACGGTAGGACAACGGATTCTGGTTCCGTCAGTGGGAGTTCGATTCTCTCAGTCCCAGCCATTCTTCTACGCCATATGGCCCGTTCGTCTAGCGGTTTAGGACGCCGCCCTCTCAAGGCGGAGATCACCGGTTCGAATCCGGTACGGGCTACCAAATCTTTGCAGGTCATCGAGGTAATCTCGGTGGCCTGATTTATTTTTCTGGGCGCTTGCCACCGTCCGAGGGGACGTTGGGGGGACATTCGCGACCAGAGCTTTCGCTCGCACCGATTTATGTGTGTGAGCGTGCCTTCGGTATAATTGGGGAACTGGAGCATCTAGGCGAGAGGGGAGTGCATCATGACGCTAGTGGCACCGGGAGCGCATGTGATTGGGGACGTGGAGTTTGAGGATGACTGCAGCGTATGGTACAACGCGGTGGTTCGTGGCGACGAGTCGTCCATCCGCATTGGGAGCCTTACGAATATACAGGACAACGCCGTGATTCATGTTGACCCGACACACTCGACGACGATCGGCCGAGGAGTGACGGTGGGGCATGGTGCCGTGGTACACGGTGCGACCGTGGGCGACAACACGGTGATCGGCATGGGAGCGGTGGTGTTGGACGGTGCGCGCATAGGGTCGAACTGCATCGTCGCTGCGGGTGCCGTGGTGCCTGTTGGCAGGAAAGTAAAGGATGGCACCATCGTCTATGGCAACCCCTCACGCAAGATGCGCGAGATGACGGAGGAGGACATCCGGGCAAATCGCGAGAATGCGGAGCTGTATCTCGAACTCGCCAAAAGCCAGTCACAGGATTGGCGAGAATTGTAAAGAGTTCCTAAGCGGATGCGCGGTTTTGTAGATGTGTACTGATGCACCTCCGACCTCAGTACACATCTACAACATTGGTTTGAGTTACTTCGCTAACAACTGGTGTTTTTCAGAAATTGATGCATCCGTTTTGTAGATGTGAACTCCTGGCAGTCGGTAAGAGTACACATCTACAAAAACGGGTGTGGGCGGGAGGCGACGACCTGCGGTTTTGTGTTTCCGACATGGATGAGTCGTGTAGATGTGAATTGGTGGGGCCTTGCGCGAATCCACGCTGCTGATCCACGAGTCTTCCTATAGTGATTGCGTGTCGAATCCGTCGGTTTGTCGTTTCCGTGTTTGAATATTTGTGTCCAAAAGGATGAATACTCGTGCGTGAGCGCAACGTAAACCAAACAGAGAGGCATTGCCATGAAAGAGGCAAAGGATTCACAGGAAGTCATAGGCATCATTGGTGCGATGGACGAGGAGATAGACCCCTTGCTCGAAGCGGCACAGATCAGGGGCAAGCGCGTCGTCGCGGGGATGGAGTACTGCGAGGGCACGTTGGAAGGCAAGCCTGTTGTCATAGTAAGATGCGGCATGGGGAAGGTGAATGCCGGAATCTGCGCCAACACGATCATCAACGACTTCGGCTGCACCAGGGTTCTGAACGCTGGCGCCGCCGGGTCGCTTGACAACCAAATTGACATCGGTGACGTGGTGGTTTCGGTGGACGCCGTCCAGCACGACTTCGACGTCTCGGTCATTGGGTTCAAGAAGGGTGAGATACCGTTCACAGGTCTGTACGCATTTCCCGCGGATGAGGCAATGCGCAGGGCAGCGGTGGAGGCCGTGAGAGAGGTTGCACCGGAGGTCGGTGTGTTCGAGGGCAGGGTGTGCTCGGGCGACCAATTCGTCTCCACCAGCGAGCAAAAGGATCGGATCACGTCGAGCTTCGGCGGGATGTGCTCCGAGATGGAGGGAGGCGCAATCGCGCAGGCCTGCTACCTCAACGACACCCCGTTCGTGATCATCCGCGCCATATCAGACAAAGCCGACGGGTCACAGGCCATGGAGTTCGACGCGTTCAAGGCGGAGGCGGGCGCTCGGACGGCAAGGGTCGTGCAACGCATGGTGCAAAACCTGTAATGCGTTCGTGCTCAATGAGCTGACAAGGGGACAGGTCACTTGTCAGCTTTTTGCCGTGAGATATTGCAGGAGAGGCTTTACGATGACGTCCGCCATGTACATCTTGTACGCCAAGCGCGAAGCCTGCTCGGGTACCTCGCAGTGATAGCAGCTCACGCCGTCGTCGGTGGCGAGGGCGAAGAAGACCTCGCCGGGCACGCTGTCCGCGTTATTCGGATCCACGTTGCCGAAACTTCCCGTAACTCCCACACCAATGTTCGCTGCGTATGTGGTGCGGCACGCCTCGGCCATAGCAGCTGCCGTCTGGGCGGAATATACGCCGTACTTCTCTATAACCTGCGTTGGGACCCCCTGCAGCGACTTCGCCTCGTTACTGTAGGTGACGAACGCCCCCTTGAAGATGGCCGACGAGCCCTCGGTGTCCGTAATCAGCGACGCGATGAGTCCCGAGGTGCAGCTTTCCATCGTGGTAATGTGCACGCAACGCTCGATGAGCAGACGCGTGAGCCTTTCGTACTGCTTGCGCACTCGCGACTCGTCAACGCTGCCATTAGCACCTTTGATCTCGTTGGGCATCATTGAGTTTCTTCCCCCATCCTGAAGGTGAGCGCCCCCATTACGTCATCTCATTGTACGGCAAAGAAACGTCGCCATGTCGAATGTGCCGTTCCACTGGGCGGGGGTTGCCGGGATTGGCCGCCGTGAGGGTGGGTGTTGCCGGGATTGGCCGCCGTGAGGAACGGCTTGCCTCACAGCGGCGATTCTTGGCAAGCCCCGCCCTCACGGCGGCGATTTCCGGCAAATGGGAACCTCACAGCGGCCAATCCCGGCAACACGACTCTCATCGCGCCATAAGTCGGCAATTCCTCGCCGGCAATCGTCGCCTATCGGGCAGGCCACAATCGTGTTTAGGTTTGTGCGCGGTTTTGTAGAGCGGTACCATTGGGCTATAAGCAACCTTATGACGAACGGGGTGTGTCACATGAAGGAATCGAATGTTCCCGTGGCTTCGAGTCACGCAAAACGTATGGTCTTGGTGGCGGCCTTGGCCTTTTTGGCGCTTGTGCTGGCGGCGTGTCAGGTCGGTGCGGGCAGCTCGTCAAGTAACAGCTCCGACATAGGAAGCACAGTTCAAGGTGGTGGTTCGGATCCGAC
This sequence comes from uncultured Coriobacteriaceae bacterium, assembly GCA_902803315.1. Classification (GTDB taxonomy): domain Bacteria; phylum Actinomycetota; class Coriobacteriia; order Coriobacteriales; family Atopobiaceae; genus RUG440. The sequence continues at coordinate 9,791 of CADCPM010000064.1, read as the reverse complement.
TCCTTTGCCAAACAACACCAGCACGTCCTCGAGCGTAAAGACGGAGAAGGAACCGGATTCGCTAGACGATGCGGCAAAGCAAAAGTACGCGGACCAGCTCGCGGACTTCGAGGCACGTCGCGAGAAGATAAGGCAGGACTACGAAAACGACCCACGTGCAGCGGGAAGCATGGCCGAGATGCGACAGATGTCAGCCGATGAGGCACAAGAGCTTGAGGCGCTCATGAACGATATATGCGACTACGTTGGCAAACTGCCAGGCGTGAGCGCGGACACGGTTGCTACGGAGCAGGAGGCGTGGAAGAAGGACTGGCAGGAGGAAGCCGACAAGATGACGGCAGAGTTCAAGGAGAGTCCGTACTCAGGGAACTCTTATGGCCTGGAGCTGAACGCAAAATACGCAGACGCCATAAACAAGCGCATTGACGAGCTGTTGAACAAGGCATATGCGGCAATAGGCGTTGATCATGCCAAGCAACCCACGCAACCCAAGCAAACGGAGAGCAAGACAAGCCAGGACGTATCCGGCTATGTCGTCCGTTTCAATACGGCCGATGGCACGTTCGCGTGTGACGGCATAGACATTCCCCAGAGCGCTGCAGCCTTCCGCGAGAAATATGGTGACGACTCTGCGCGGTCGGGAGGCCCCGCATGGGTTACCAGCATCCCCAAGACCGACCTCAAGGTATCCTATGCGGAGGGGGCTCCCAACAGCGAGATCATAAGCATTGAAGGGCCACTTGGCCAAATCGTGTCGGGCGTTCCCGAGGGCGAGGCAATACCGCTCAAGGACTTCGTTGGGGCTCTGTCGTCGTACAACGGCACCTTTGACCTTTCCAAAAGCATGAGTCGGAGTGGCTCGGCCGCAACTCCCTATGGCAAGTGCTACTTGGTTGGCAGCTCCCAGGCGATAGAGGACGAGGGCTATTCCGGCACCGTATGCATCGCCTTTGCGGACAGAGACGTAAAGACGGACGAGTACTTCGATCAGCAGTGCCGCGCTTTGTACATAGACGTTGCAGACGGCAGCGTAACCGGTCGGTCCCACGCAATCCTATCCGTGGGCGTTCAGTAAGAACGAACCGAGTTCGGCAGTCTGGGACCGCACGTTAGGGCCTATCCCCAAGTTGGGTTCTTTATGATTATTTAGGGAGAGCGTATTGTTAGCCAATGGCGGCGCATCCAAAAGCTGACAAGTGACCAGCTGACAAGTGACCTGTCCCCTTGTCAGCTTTTGTGTGTCGTGTCTCCGTCTATCGGTGTATAAATAGAATATGAATAGAAAGCATACACAGAAACCCACACGGATGTTCGTGTTCTATGCCGTACAGCTCGCACTGCGCCTGGTGCTGTTTGGCGTGGGCATTGCCCTGTTCCTCATCGATCCCACACAGTTGGACATTTCTGAGAACTTGGGTTTCGCGCATGGCATAGACTTCGTCGACGTCGCCTTTATCTTTATGGTGACCGACCTGTTTACGAAGCTCTGGCCAAAGGCGCGAATCGCCATGGGAAGCCGCAAGCAGTATCGTGAATTCCACGTTCCCACGTCGAACCTCTTTTGTGGCGGCGTGGGGGAGTTGCGCGCGCATGCGCGACGCCTTGTGGAACAAACGCCGGAGCTCATCAGTCAGGCCGGTGCGAGCACCCGCCGCGCCATCAGGGAGACGGGGCATGGCGTGATTGAGGCGGGTCAGCAGCTTGCCTACTCGATTGACGTGCTCCGCGTGCTTCCGTGGCCGGAGGAGGACCTTACGGCGTCCGAGCGCATGCGGGCGAGCATTCGCGCCCGACGTCTGCGCGAGGTGCTTCCCGTCGCCATCTTTTGGGTCGTCTTCAACGTGGCGTTGGGTTTGCTGCTTGAGCGCTTTCAACTTCTGAACCAGCGCGTCATACTGTTGTGGTCGCTCTTCTATTTTGTGTTCGACATGGTAAGCGTCGTGCTGTGGTGCCCGCTGCAACTGGTCCTCATGCGCAATCGGTGTTGCACGACTTGCCAGATCTTCAACTGGGACGGCATCATGACCGTCACTCCGCTACTGGTGGCTCCCTGCGTGTTCAGCTTCCTGCTTGTGGTGGGAGCCGCCGTGGTGCTTGTGCGCTGGGAACTCGCCTTCTTCCGTCACCCCGAGCGCTTTGACGAGCGAACAAACGCACTGCTCCGATGCGCGAACTGCAGGGACAAGCTCTGCTACCTGCGCAAGCCCTTCAGGCCCCGTAAGGTGGCGTAGCGCAGCTTCTGCAAGGCCTAAGCCAGGCGCTCGTGAATCTGCTGCTTGGGCATGGGCTTGCCAAAGTAGTACCCCTGCATCTTGGCGCATCCGATCTTCGAGAGGAAGTGGTACTGTTCGCGTGTCTCCACGCCCTCACAGATGGTGTCGACGCCCAATGCGGTCGCCATGCGCATAAGATCGGTAAGAATTATCTTTCCCTTGTCGCTCTCGTTGAACTTGCTCAGGAAGCTCATGTCGAACTTAAGAAGGTCGAACTCGATGCTCTGTAGCACGTCGAGTGACGAGTAGCCGCTTCCGAAGTCGTCCATCCAAACGGGGAAGCCAAGACTCCTGAATCGCTCGATCTCACCCTTCATGAACTCGAAGTCGCTGCCGATGATGCTCTCAGTTATCTCGATGGAAAGGTCGCTTCGACGCACGCCTGCGGCATCCACGCGCTTTCGTATTTCCTCCACCATGTCGCACGAGTCGAAGTCCGAGCGGGAGAGGTTGATGGAGTGGGGTATGTTGGGAAGGCCGAGCTCCCGTTGCTCGTGGATCTTCTCGAGCACCCTGTCGAGCACGTACAGGTCTATCTTGTACACGAGCCCGGCGTTTTCCAACGCGGGGATAAAGTCGTCGGGATTGAGGAATCCCTTCGTTGGATCGATCCAGCGAGACAACGCCTCCTGGTCGCAGATCCTGCCCGTGGATGCTTGGACGATGGGTTGGTAATACACATGTATCCAGCGCTCCTCCAAGGCACGGTCGAGGTTGTCGATAACGTGGCGCACCGTATCGACTCGTCTGAGCATGGCAGCGTCGAAGAGGCGATATCCCGATACGTACGTGCCGCGCTGCTGGTCGCATGCGTATTTGGCTCGATCGCACGCGACGCTCGAGGGGACCTCCTCAAGCGAAAACAGATATACGCCAACGCGAAGGGGGAGCGTTCGGCTGCCGTTTGCTGTTTGGCGCTCCTTGAACACCCTTGCAAGGGACTCCTCCATGCCCTCATGCGCGCATATGACGGCAAACTGGTCCTGGCCAAATCGGCTGGTTTGCTGAGGTCCAAATTCGTTTTCCAAAATGCTCGCAATGTCGCAGAGCAGGTGGTCTCCTTCGTCAAAGCCGTATTGCTGGTTGTAGTGCTTCATGTCTACCAGGTCAAAGTACAGCAGAGCGGGATCCATTCCATCCGCCTTGAGGCGCAGCCTTTCCCTATCGCACAGATCGAAGAAATGCCTCTGGTTTGGCAGGCCGGTTAGCGCGTCGGTGAGTGCCTTGCGATTGAGGTCCTCGATGTCCTTCTGCAGTTGATTGCGCATATGCTCGAAGGAGCTCGTGAGAGCGCCCACCTCGTCATTGCCTTTGTAGTCCAGCGCAACATCGTAATCGCCGGCGGAAAGCCGTTGGGAGGCGGCGGTGAGGCGCTGGAGCGGGTCGGTGATGTAGCGCAAAAGCAGCAGGACGACAACGCCAAATATGCCAACGATCATGATTGCGATAAGGAGTATCACGCGCGCAAGGTGATACGTCGATGCGTTGACCTCACGTGTGGGGGCAACCACCATGAGCTTCATGCCGTTGGAGAGCGTGGTAAAGGAGAGTTGGCATTCCTCTCCCTTGTGCGTATGGCGAATTGGGTCGTTGCCACTGTCTTCCTGGTTAAGGAAGTCGACGCCCAGAGGAAGCTCGAGGGTGGAGCCAAACGGAAGCTCCGGATGGTAGACCACTCGTCCATACTCGTCAACGAGGCACGCAAATCCCGTGTCGTACACTTTTATGGAACTCACCTGCGAGACGAGCGTGTCCACGGGGATGTCCATGCCCAGCACGCCGACAAGGGCACCCGATTTGTATATGGGAATGAGGTAGGAGCAGAGCTTTATCTCGTTGAGAAAATGCGCCGTGTAGGGGCCGACCCACGACGGACGACCGCGCTGTATGGGCGCGTAGTACCACATGTAGTGCTCCAGGTCGTTCGCGTCGAATTCGCGCGCATCCAGCGGTTCGCGCTCCTCGAAGCCCGACTTGCCCGCACGCGAGTAGAAGAAGCCGTGTTCGTTATTGCTGAGGTCGGGATTGAGGCAATAGTAGTAGGTTACGATGCCATACGTGCGAGAGGCAATGGTCGCCACCTCGTCCTGCACTTCCGCGGTGTACTTAGAGAGGTATTCGTCAAGCTCGGTGCTCTGCTTGTGCGCATGGGAGGCGCCTTTGCCGCTCGACCCCACCACTCCCTGCTTAACGAGGACGGTGCTATCCAGCTTGTCGACCGCAACGCTGCCAGCCATCTCGGTGGATTGGACAATGCTCTCTACGTATCGCTCCAAGGACTTCTTCGTGTCTCTGCAAATGAGGTCGAGCGTCTCGGCCGATCGTCGGTCAACTTCAGTTCGAATGGTGTAATAGCTGGCCAAGTAGACGCAGAGGATGGCGATAAGGACCCCTCCGATGCTGACTGCAGCTATTTTGAACCGAATCGAATGCATGGCTGAAGACCTTACCTAAGGCGTATCCACGATGGACACTTCGCGATACTTAGACTTAACCGAGCCATTCCAAGATGCCTGGACGCCTTTGGCCCTCTGAGAGAGAACGTAGATACGTTGGCGGGAGAACAGGGGAATCCAGGCTGCATCCTCTTGCACGATGATGCGCTCAAGATCGCGGTACTCTGCGATACGAGCCTTCGGGTCGATTATCGTGCGTGCCTTACGCACTCGTTCCAAAACGTCTTCTCGCTTGTAGTTGAGGCTTCGGAAGGTCGTGTTTTCCTTGTTGCCAAAGAACGTGTATGCGAAGGTGTCGGGGTCGTCGTAGTCTGCGGTCCACATGGCCGTATAGCACGCAAGCCTGCCGCTCTTCCGCAGGTCCATGAACTCGCTCTCGGGCAAAAGGCTAACGGTGGCGCGAATCCCCGCGTCTGCCCACATGGAAACGATGAGGTTTACCAGCTCCATTTCCCATTGGTTTGACGCCGAGTTGACGCCGAACTGCAAGTCGAATCCATTGGGGTAGCCCGCCTCGCTCAGCAGGGCCTTTGCCTGCTCTACGCTAAAGGGAATTGCGGGAAGATTTGGGTTGAACCCATACAGGCCATGCGGGTACAGGCCGTTCTCCACAGTCCCACAGCCGCTGTAGATGGCATCGAGCAGCGTTTGTCGATCAAGCGCAAGCTGCAGCGCCTTGCGAATGCGCACGTCGTCAAGCGGTTCCACGTTCTCGTTGAGCGCGATGTACACGGTGCCAATGCGTGGGACTTCGTAAAGCCTGTCTTGGTAGATGTCTCCATGGATAAAGAATTCGGCATAGCTTCCCACCTCGTCCAAGTCCAGGATGTCAAGCTCGCCGTTCTCGAACATCGAGCGGCACTCCTCGGGGTCCGAGACGAAGCGCAGGTAGAGTCCGCTCGCGCGTGGCGGACCCTCCCAGCAGTCGGGGTTCGACGTGAGGACAAGGCCCTCCACGGGGTCCCAGCTCTTCCATATGAAGGAACCCGTTCCAATGGTTGCCGCAGGATCGACTCCAAAGCGGTCGCCAACCTCCTCCAGGACCTTGGCGCTTAGGATGGAGGCGCCCGGCATGGAAAGGCAGGCCAGGAAGGCCTCGAATGGTTGCTCGAGGGTAATCGTAAAGTCGCGCTCGTTATGTATGACAAAACCCTCGAGCTCGTCCGTCTCGCCAGCAGACAGGCGGTCAGCTCCGAGGATGGGATCGGCAATGTCGCGGTTGCACGATTTGGGATGGGTTAGCAGGCGCTTGAAGCTGTAGAGCACGTCGGCGGACGTGAGCGGCTGGCCGTTGGAGAACTTCACTCCTTTGCGCAGATGGAACGTGTACTTCCTTCCGTCGGGGGAGACCTCGTACGACTCCGCCAGCGAGGGTTCGATACGCAAGCTGCCGTCCTCGTTCGCCTCGGTTTCCACGAGTCGATTGAAGGAGTTGATTGCCACCGTGTAATAAATTGTGGTGCATTGGAAGTCGTTGGTGTCGGGGACGTCCTCCACGGCAGAGACGAACTTCGCGGTATTTGTGCCATCTTCGCTTGCGGGGGCATTCTCAATGCCGTCTGATCCGACGCCCTGAGGCGAACACGCGCAGAGCAGGGAAACCGCTGGTGCTGTGGCCAACAGTAGGCTGAGAGCTTCTCTGCGAGTTGCATTGAGTCCCATGACGGCTCCGCATGCAATAGGATAGTATCTGAGCTTATCGTAACCCACGCATTGCCAATAGTTGGGTATTATTTCAAATTTCCTTTAATAAGGTTCCGTTTGCATAATATGGCCTTGGCGTGCTACTGTTCACGTTTGAAACGGTCGGTTGGAAGGGGAGTGGTGTGGCGTGAACGATGTCGCAAAGGGCGTATTCATTTTCATAGCCATCTTCGTCGTGGGATTCCTCGCCTTTTCGTATGTAAAAGGCTTTATGGGCAAGCCGATGCGCCGTAAGCTCAAGGTACCGCTCGGTAGGGAAGTCGTTACGGTGCATGTCGTTGACGGGGCGTGCCTTAAGCCCTACAAGTTTTCGCAAGCATTTGACGCCGAGACCGAATTGGAGCCAAACGGAGAGGTGGGACTTTTGTATAGGGGAAAGAAGTTCGGAATTGCGGACCCATCGAGCGACTATTCCAAGGTATTGGCAAAGCTTGTGGAAAAGAACGACAAGGTCGTGGTTCAGGCGATGGTGGTCAGCATGGATGGTGACGGGAACCCCCTCGTCCAGATTATGCTTCCCGACGCAGGATGGTTCAGACGCGCGTTCAAGCCCATCTATCCGACGCGCGGGTAGGAGAGGGCTAGATTGGGGACGGGCCCCGGGTCGCGGTTTCTTATTATCCGCGACCCGGGGCCCGTCCCCAACCCAGCGTAGCCGAAGGGCTTAGAAGTCTCCGCCGTCGGAGCCGCTAAAGCCTCCGCCCATGTCGGACCACCCGCCGCTGTCGCTGTCGCTGCTGTCGTCGTTCTTTGGAATGGGTACGACGCTCATGGTGCGATTGACGAATATGTCGTTGCTCACCCTCAGGTTGACGCTGGTAGAGTCCAGATAGTTTCCGGCCTCCGTCTGAATGCGTGCGGTGAGCATGGCGTTCTTCTCGCTCCTCACCACCAGGATGGCAATCATGAGGGGAATCAATATCGTTGCGGCGATCTTGACGATCGTCGTAACCGTGTGGGGCTTGGTCCATTGCTTGCCGGTTTTCGCAAAGGTTTCCAGGTACGTTCCAACATTCTCGTAATACGACTCGCCGGCATCGAACCACTTGTTGTCCTTCAAATAGCTCTTGGCATCCGATTCCAGGTCGTTTACCGCGTCGTTGGAAAAGGGGTCTTTGGACTTGTCGTCAAAGTGCTTTACCGTAACGTACTTGCGAGACTGAGTGGCTACTACGAAGAGAATGCCTTCCTTGCCTGATCCCTCGCCAAGATTCTTGCTCTCGTAATAGCTGCGGGCGAACTCCCTCTTGCCAGAGCTAGAGTCTTCGTCCGGACCCATGCTGTCGGTAAACAGGAGGTAGACGCCAGTGTGGTACTTGTCGGCGTATTGAGCGCCCTGCGTTTCCAACTCGTTGAATTCGTTCTGCGAGAGCGTGTTGTTCTCATCGAAAACGTACTTGCCCGATTGCGCAAAGGCCTTGGTGGGCAGCAGGAGCAGGGCGAAGAACGCGAGCGGAAGGAGCGCGAGGAGGAGTCTTTTGTGATATCTCATGTGTGCCTCCCTTATCCGAAGTATCCGCCGAAGACGAACGTGATTACGAGGGCGATTACGATTAGTATGGGAATGAACAGCGTGAGGAAGCGTGCGGTTACCTTGCCGCTGTCGATGGGCAGGTCGCCAATGAGCTTTCCCGTCTGTCCGTTCATGGCAAACAGGTAGTCCTTGCCGTCCCACTTGGTGTGCAGCATCCACACGGGCAGCAACGCATAGGAGACGTCGCTCCACTTCGCGTCGATTGACGAGCTGTTTACGCTTACGCCCGTGTAGCCTTGGACGGTGCTCTCCAGCGTGCTGGTGCAGGTGGACTCAACGCGCGTTCGGGCGCGCGGGTCGCATTCGACCACGTCCCTGTCGTAGCGGTCCGTCACATACCCTGGGAGGTAGGCCACCGAGAAGTCCACCAGCTCGCTGTAGTCAAACGGCTCGATGGCGTCCATGTGGGTGTCGGGCATGCGCGTGGAGCCGTCTACGGGTATGCGGGTGAAGTCCATGGTGCCAGCGCGCTGCAGCTCGTAGTAGTCGGTCTGCGTGTACATGTTCTCGCTGTCGCTCCAGGAGGTGACGATCTCGCCGTTAAAGGTTATGTCGCCGTCTGCCGTGCCGCTGTAGAGCCAGAATGGCACGTATACGCCTTGGATCTCCTCCAAGTGGTTCTCTTCGGTGAAGGAGTTTGGCAGGAATCGCTTGCCCTGGTAGTACTTCTTAAGCGCGGCCACCGCGTCGTCCTTGCCGAGCTTGAAGGGAATTACGTAGTCGGGCTTAAGCACGTCGGAAAGCTGGCCGGGAAGGACCGCGTTGTTGCCGCAATAGGGGCAACTGGTGACGGCCGTTACCTGGTCCACCATAAGTTGGGCGCCACAGGATGAGCAGTTGTAGGCGCGCATGTTCTCGACGTCGGAGTCGTCCCAGCGGGAGTTCTCCAAATAGGCTTGCACGGGATCGGTTGAGGTCGATCGCTTTGCGTGTACGCGCGTGGCCTCACTCGTTGACGCTTCCGCTGCAGAGACGTGCTCTTGCTTGGCTTGTGCGCGCTCTTCGGAATTCTCTTCCTTCGCTGCACGTGCGTCCGCCTTGGCCTGGCGTTCGGCATAGATCGCCTCGACTTGCGCGGGGGTAAAGTCGGAATCGCAAAACTCGCAGTGCAGCATTCCGGACTCTCCGACAAAAGCCAGTTGGCCTCCACAATTTGGGCACTGGTAATTGGTGGTCTCTGCCATAGGTCACCTCCATACGGTCGTAGATTGCCATACACAATAATAGCGCTGGCATGTTTGGGTGGCGATAGTTTTGCGGCCGCATTTCTTGAGTCGGTAATTAACCGCAAAACGGTCGTCGACGTGAGAGGATCCCTCGGTTGCCTTGATGTATACGAACGCGACGTCCTGATCGCGGAGCTTGGGCATGTCGACCTCTCCCTGGTAGGCCGAGACGTCGACGCCTATGGTGCTTGCGGATCGATTGACGAACCACTCGTTTATAAAGATGACCTTAGCCTTCGCCAAGCCAAACACCGTCAGAAAGACTACGAGGGCCACGATAGCGAGCGCAATAAGGGCTTTGACAGGCTTGGGCACTTCGTTGACCCTTCATGCCGGTGAGTTGGTCTGATGGCTTTCGTCAATGAGTATACGCCGAAATCGGGGACAGGTCTTTCGTGTGGGCTCCGGGGGCCGATGCTGGCGTGCTTGCGGAGCAAAATGGATGCGAACAAAATACAACGCAATTGCTTGTTGACAAGAACGTGGAGCATTAGTATTATCTACCTGTTGACGGCCCGTTCGTCTAGCGGTTTAGGACGCCGCCCTCTCAAGGCGGAGATCACCGGTTCGAATCCGGTACGGGCTACCAAGAATCCGC
>CADCPM010000063.1 GCA_902803315.1 uncultured Coriobacteriaceae bacterium | reverse complement strand
TCGCTGCGCACGTGGGTCGACCTCGAGGACGTCCTGTACCTCACGTCGGACGATGTCGTCGTATGGACGGACGGCGGCCAGGTGCTCGATTCCAACGTGACGCGCGTCTCGATAGACGGCCAGAGGGTTACCGTGACGGTGGACGACGCCACCTCGCTCAGGGGCAAGACGCTCTATTTCTCCTATAATGCCAAGCTCTACTCCGACGCAGACCTCTCGCCCTACATGAACTCGAAGGGCGACATGGCGTCCGTGCCCTACCAAGCCCACACCGTGTTCGACGGCAACGAGGGCGACGTAAAGCACTCCAAGACCGAGTACGTCAACTTCCGCGTGAGCAAGACGTCTTCCGGGACGTCGACCAAGGCTGCCAGCACCAAAGGCTCCACGCTTGCCAAAACGGGGGATCCCACGTCGTTAGTTTCCGCCGCCATAACGGCAATCGGAGGCACGGGGTTCGTATTCGCTGGAAGGAAACGGCGTTAGGCATGCGAGGTTGATGGCGACGCGTAGATTGGTGATGGGCCGAGACAGCGAATTGCGTACAATGATTTTAAAAAAGGGCTGCATTTGGCAACCCTTCATAAAGCAATTATGGGCTGAACCAGCATTTGCCCCGGTCAGTCACGCGTTCCAGTGAGGTCAGACTGTTCAGCTGCGTGGCTTCTTGTTTTTGTCGTCTGCGAAAATCTTCCTCAGGACTTCTTCCAGATCGGCGAAGAAGTTCCCGCCGCTCATCTTTTCCATATCGCTATCGCTTAGTTTCCCATAGTCAGCTGCCGCGCGTTTGAGCTCTTCCGGGGTGATCTTGTAGCCAAAGGAGACGGCGGCCTTCGCCACGGCCTCCTCTTCGCATGTCGCTTCATCGGCATCGACGATGCGTTTGATATCCGCGCCCAGCTTTTCCCGCAGTTCCGGCTGTTCGCTCAGGTAGCGCTCCATGCGTTGCAGTTCTTCACTTTTGCCCATGTTCTTACGCAGGGGCTGACGACTTTCAAAAATAGACTTTGAAGATCTGGAAGGCGCTGCAAGAGGTGTTTACTCAGACGAAGAAGGCATATCCAGAGGTATATGTCCGCTATGCCATCGGAAAGCATATCGAAAGAAGACCGGGGTCTCGAAATTGTCTGTAGATTTTCGTACTGGTACTCGTACTGATACAGATGAGTACATATGCGGAAGTTGCCATAGACGTTTTTATGAGTAGAGGGAGACCGTGTTTGTGCGGGATAGAAATCGCTTGATGTTGGTGAGTGCTTCTGTATAACAGCAGGTAGATTGGGTGTTTCGGTGAGCCGTTATGCCTGGGGGCCAAGGGGTCGCCTTAGAATCCAGTCCACCCGAACAGCTTATTGAAGGGACTCAAGGGTCCCTTTTTATATTGACGGAGGTAAAGTAGGAGCCTGCTTGCACGCGCGTGTGCGAAGCGACGTGTATTAGGGCAAAAGCCAGGCACGTTCCCCATTTGATCATAGGTGGCATTCGTTGACGTGATGTGGATGAACATGATAGTTTTGCTATTATTTGAGGCATGGAATCATTTGGTAGATGAGGGGAATCGCATGGCTGGATTTAGATGCACAAAGGGTGCCCTGCTTATAGTTGCCGTGCTGGAGATGGTGTTGTGTCTCGTGCCGGGAATGGCATTGGCGACCGACGACACGTCAGGAAAGAATTACGAGACCGTTGAGGTCACGGGATTCGATGTTGATGTCGTGGCGGACGGGTCAAAAAATGGCCAGGAACTTCAGGGTTCGGTCTCCGGTTACATTGACGACGATAGTGACGGCGGCCGCCACACCTACTATGCCGGAGGTTACGGGAAACGCCTGCCAGATGACGGTCGTATAACCTTGAACAATGAAATGCCATTTCAACTGGGAGACTATGGCGCTTCCAATGCCTTGCGGCTTGAAGCTTCGCAAGTAGGTACGCTCAATTTGGTTGCACCGAAAAATGAGCGCAAAAGAGTTGCCATCCTTTGCACCGCTGCCGGCACCTCCACCGAGGGCGCTTATTCTAAGTTGGCGGTGACTCCGTTGTATGGCTCGGAAAAGAAACCGGCAATTGATGAGGGCGGAAACGCCATTTCGCAAACATTCAATGTGCCTGATTGGAGTACGACACCCGTTTATGATTCGCATCTGTCCTACAACAGAATTCGAATATCAGATGCACTGACCGATGACGGATTCGCGCTGTACGTGGCGGAGGGGATCGACGTGGATCCCTCGAAGGAGTTGACGGCGATTCGCTTCGAGAACACTGGGGGAGAGGCAGCGACTATCTTTGCCGTCTCCGCGCTACCGCTCGAGCACGAATGGAGTTACTCCGCCTACGGTGCGAGCATAACCGCAACCTGTGGCAAACAGTCCTGCTCCGTTTTGACCAAACCAACGCTCGCCATCGTGGCGCCTACGCTCTCGGTAGAGGGCGGCGAGGGCAGTGCGGAGGCGACCGTGATAGCAAACCGAACCTGGACGGCGGACAACGAACTCCCCGACAAACCCGAGGTGGTCTACTGGAGCGGTAACACCCAGCTCGACGAGGCGCCCACGACCGTGGGAAGCTACAAGGCCGAGATAACCGTAGGAAGCGCAACGGCAAAGGCTGAATACACCATAGAGGCAAAGACGCCTGCCGTCATAACAAAGGATCCAGAGGCGAAAAGCCTCACCTATAACGGGAGCGTGCAAGAGCTCGTGTTGGCGGGCGAGGCTACGGGCGGCACGATGGAGTACGCCCTTGGTTCGGATGCCACCAACGCGCCGGTAGATGGCTGGGGCACGGCCGTCTCCAGCGGCACGGACGTGGGGACCTACTACGTCTGGTACAAGGCCGCGGGCGATGCGAACCACATCGACTCCGAGGTAGCGCGCGTGACCGCGACCATTTCCGCGCCGAGCTACAACGTCGTCTCCGGCGCGGACTCCACGTGGACCAAGGGCTCCGGCAAGAACCTCTCCTTTACCTTCAAGCGCCCCGACGAGGGCACGGAGGACACGACCTTCTCGCACTTCGTCTCTGCCTCCGTGGACGGCAAGGGGCTCGTAAGGGACACCGACTATACCGCCGCCAAGGGCAGTGTGGTGATCACGCTTGCGTCCGCCTACCTGCAGAAGCTCGGCACTGGAAAGCACGCCCTCACGGCGACCTTCGACGACGGGTCGGCGAACGCCACCTTCACCGTGGCTGAGGCTGGCGAGACCGTTACTGTTTCCTTCGACGCTAACGGCGGCAAGGGTACCATGGACAAGATGTCCGTTGCCGCCGGCGAGACCGTGTCGCTCACCAAGAACGCCTTTACCCGCGATGGCTACACGTTCTTGGACTGGAACGACAAGGCCGACGGGTCCGGCGCCTCCTACAAGGACGGCGCCAGCGTAGAGGTCACCTCTAATATGACCCTCTACGCGCAGTGGACCAAGAGCTCGGGTTCGTCCTCCAACAATACCGCGACGTCCGGGACCTCCAGCAGGACCGCGATGTCCGGAACCTCCAGCACGCTCGCCAGGACCGACGACCCGACGTCCGTCGCGGCCATCCTGGCTTCGGCGGGCATGGGCGCTACCGCATTGGCGGAGGGCTGGCGCAGGAGGCGCTAGCACTATAGCGATCGGTGAGAAGGTCGTGAGTAAGATGGGGCGAGCGCGCCCCTTGCGGCGGACGCCGAAAGAATTTGGGACGAATACGCCCGCATAGCGTATTAGTCTTTGCGTTGCGTGGAGCGCAGGCTGCAGACCTACACGCTCGTAATAGGAGATATGATATATACGCTATAAATAAGGGGTAAGATGAAGTACGAAGATCTGACGGAAGAGCAAAAGAGCACGATTGCTGATGCGAAGAGTCCCGAGGAAATCCTAGAGATTGCCAAGGTGGAGGGCTACGAGCTTACACGCGGGGAGCTCGAGGAAATCTCTGGCGGCAGCTTCTGGATGAACGAGTATTATTGCCCCATGTGCGGGAGCCATGACGTTGGCGTGTGGCAAAACAGCAACTCTGGCCACTGCTACAACTGCGACTACAGGGGACCCTTCCATCAGTTCAGTCACTAGACGGATCCATATCGCCCGCTGTTACCAATTAACCTGCGGTGGAGGTGTGCTTTAAGTTCAATCGACTGGAATATGCAGAAGGGCGCACGGATGGAAGAAGATACTATGGATGCCGAACCAAACGAAAAGGCAGGCAGGGGCACGCTCTCCGCCGCGGTCTGGGGCGCCGCCGTGGGCGACGCCTTGGGGGTGCCCTACGAGTTCAAGCCCAGGGGCACCTTCGATTGCCGGGGCATGGTGGGCCACGGGACCCACGACCAGCCTGCCGGCACGTGGAGCGACGACACCGCGCTCATGCTCGCGACCTGCGACAGCATACGGGCCGTCGGCCGCGTTGACGCGGCCGACCTCCTCGCCAGGTTCCGCAGCTGGTACGAAGACGGCGCGTACACGCCGGACGGCGTCGTGTTCGACGTCGGCAACGCCACGGCCGAGGCGCTGCGCACGGGACGCGGCCTTGCCGGGGAGTGGGACAACGGCAACGGGTCGCTCATGCGCATAGCGCCGCTCGCGTTCTGCGCCGCCACAGACGACGAGGTGAGGGCGGCATCCGCCGTAACACACGCGCACCCCACGTCAACCGGGGCGTGCGTCGAGTTCGTGCACCTGCTGAGGGAGGCGGCTGCCGACCCGCAGGGCACGCGAGAGAGGCTGAAGTCCGAGCTCGCCGGGATGCCCCGCGACGAGGTCCGCTCGGGCGGCTACGTGCTCGACACGCTCAGGGCCGCCAAGTGGTGCTTCGCGAACACCAACGACTACCGAGACTGCGTGCTCGCCGCCGTCAACCTGGGCTCCGACACCGACACCACCGCCTGCGTGGCGGGAGCCCTCGCCGGCACCGCCTACGGGAAGGGCGCCATCCCTGCCGAGTGGCTGGACGCCATGCGAGGCGGCGACGTGTTGGAAGCAACGCTGTTCTGAAGCGCGAGGGTTATGCTAAGCATGTGGAGAGTGGCAACCAAGAATGATGAGCGGTGGCGTCGGCTATTGATGCTTTCGCGCCTTCGTAATTGCGTTGCAAGTTGGTCATAGACGCCGAGGAGATGCGGGCGGAGAACGCCAGCTCGCATGCCTCAAGACGAAGACCTCGTAGAAATTCGTCGCCTGCTCGGGGGTGTAGTAGGTGTCCGTTCCGTCCACTGGCACCAAGGCTGTGGTAGCTAGGTCGAAGAAGTTGTCGCCCTCCTTCTCGAAGTGCTTTGTCGTGACCCAGTCCAGGAAGCACTCTACGTCCTTGCCGTCGATTCTGAACTTGGCGGAGGAGTTGTGGTGCTCGACGTCAGGGTTGCTGATGTGGTAATCCATTACGCGTGGCGGGAGTGTGTGGTCAGTGTCGTGCACGGAAAAGTGGATGAGCCCGTACATATCGGCCCTAAAGCCGGGGTTGCATCTGGTTAGGCAGTGGAAGAGCTCGTGCCATAGAATAAAGCTCAGATAATCCTGGTTGCCGTTGAGAGCATGAGGTGACAGGCGTTAGCTCTCTTCATGCCAGCCTCCAATACCGCCAGGGCCTCGACGAACGAACGTAGGGTTAAGTCATCAATGATGAATTATTAACACATAGTCTATGCCATTTGGTGGTTGAAGGCACCTACTGGTCCTATACCATGCCTTTTACGGCATCGTCGTGCCCACGCCGATGACACCAGTGGGGCTGGATTTGCAGTTGTGAACTCGGGCCCGCTCGGTAGCAGTTCACATCTACAAAAACGGTTTGATGTGTTTCGCGCTCAACAGGGATTTTGCAGAATTTGATGCATCCGCTTTGTAGTTGTGAACTTCTGGCAACCGGCTAGAGCACACAATTACAAAAACGGTCGGGGACGCACCTCCGCGACCTGCGGTTTTGCTCTCGTGGAAAGGGGGAGTCTTGTAGATGTGAGCCGGCGGGCTACCCGACCCCCGAAAGGGGCGCGCCGGCCGGACGCCGGCGAACCCCGACCCTGCCAGGGACGGGCCGGCCTTGGGCCTTGAGCGACGGTTGCTGCACGAATGCCCTGGCCGACGACTCCGCCACTCCATTGCAGCCCATGCCGTCGAGAGTGGGCCAAAGTGCTCGACGGCCTCGGGCCCGGGATAGATGCCCACGTGCCCTTGGCGCCGCGAAGTGGATCACGCTCTTGCCGAAGGTTGGCATGCCTCAGCCGATTCGCTCGGGCTCCTCGGGGAGCGCGGCGCGCATCGTCTGGTAGACCCTCGTGAGAACATTACGTTCCGCGTGACGTTTGCCTTGCGATAACGCTCGTTCGCTTCTTTCCGTGCTTCCGTATCTGCCATGGTCGTGTTCCTTTCGGAACACGTGTGAAGATGGGCGAAACGCGTGCGTCTGCCCGAACGTGGTTATGATCTACGAGAATTTCGATTCTTCTCGATGACGTGGATATGTGCTTTGGCGAGTGCTCAGTGCGGGGCGCTTCTTCTCTCGACGGCTTCTATTATGAAGTGGGATACGACATTTTCCGGCACCGTTGCGAGAAGCGCGATTCCAAGCCGTTATGTTAAGCACCAGGAGCGTGAGGGAGCGCCAAGTCGCGGAAGTTAGACCTGGTCGTCTGGTGTCACGGAGACGGCGGCATCGACATCTCCGCGATGGCGTGTTAGTGCCTCCGTTCCCATGACACACGGTCGCTTATATCGATGCCGTGTGGCTCTATGCTTCTTATCGTAGACAATGTACGGCAAATGGGTGATTATTGGATCGTAAGAGCATGGGGACGTGTACGTACGGAAGGGTTCTGAAAAGATGAGGCATATAGCAGACAGAGGAAGAAGAATCGCAATATACGTCATTCTTATTGTTGCGCTCATACTGACTGGCTGCAGCAAAGCATCAAGAGCTGGGAAATCGGCTACCCTTGACAATCTTAACGATCCTTCGGTTACGATCGGAGGATTGACCGGCAGCGTGCATGAGCCATTTATAGCAAAGGCATTCCCAAGGGCACAGGAGAGGCAGTTCAACACCCTCAGTGAGATGATCACCTCCCTTGAAAGTGGTGAGATTGACGCTTTCGTCCATGCAAAAGACAATATACTCTCTGCCATGGAAGAAAACCCGGGGCGTTTACGCATGATAGACGAGCCTGTGGGGGAAGCGATGGCGGGCATGGCGATTTCTCCGCGCACGAAGTATACGGAACTGAAGTCCCAGTTGAACGCCTTCCTTAAGGAAATGAAAGAGTCCGGCGAGCTGGACGAGATGCATCGGCGATGGATGGTGGACAAGGGTGCGGAAATGCTGGTTATCCCCGCTCCGAAAGATCCGGTGGGTACCCTGATCGTGGGCACATCCGGAACCCTGGTGCCGAATTCATACTATCAGGACGGGAATCTCGTCGGTCACGATATCGAGCTGACGCTGCGTTTTGCGAATAAGTATAACTATGCCGTTGAATTCCTTCAGGGGAGCATTGACGAGATGTTGAATGACGCGGAATCCGGACAGGTTGACATGCTCTCAGGCGGAATAGGCGAGACCCCCGAACGAGCCAAAAGAGTCATCTTTCCCGACACCCCCCTTTACGGAAACACAATCAACGTGGCCGTCCTTGCGGGTGACCCTGCATGATCTGCCAGTTTCAGGAAGCAAAATGATGTGCAAGGACGACACCTCGATGCGCCGGGCACGCATCTGGTCGATAAAGACGCTCTGGTCCTCGACGAGTTAGGTGCCTGGCGCCTTCAGAGTTCGCGTAAAAGTGCGGAAACCGTTTTATTTGGTCGATGTTTTCGATGCGTCACCGCTTGTCCACGCCTTTCTTAGGAACTCTATGACCACTTCTGGCTCGTCGCTAGCTAAGTCACAAGGGAATGGTAAAAAGGTTGATGAATACCAAGAGTTTTGCACAAAAGATGCAAATGGCAATACTATAAGTGAGGAAGAGGCGAGAGTTAAATATATCAAACTATTAAAGAAATACCAAGAACGCTGCGCTGGTGACGCTGCAAGATTCGTGTTTTCTCAGTTGGCGATATTATGTGTTTGCATAGTGCTGGGTCTATTAAGTAATAGTTTTAAAATACCGTTCCTTTTTGGTGGACCATTAATAGGACTATTAATATTTTATACTTTATCTAGTTTAAAAAGGTCATCAGCATATAAGAAACTCATCATTAGGGTCCAGAGTGGCGAGATTAATGCCATTAAACAATTGCAAGGTATTGAAGAACGATATGCCAAACGCTTGGAAAACATGAACCGTGAACAATGAGGGGGCGGACGTGTCTTGGCGCAGGCACGGGTGTGGGCAGCAAGAACAGGATTCGACGGAAGGAGGCTGCGCATGAGCGAGGCATGGTGGCAGAGGGCGGTTGTCTATCAGATCTACCCGAAGAGTTTTCAAGACAGCAACGGAGACGGCGTAGGGGATCTGCCTGGCATAACCAGGCGCCTTCCGTACCTGTCCAAGCTCGGCATCGACGTCATATGGCTGAGTCCCGTCTATGCGAGTCCCATGGACGACAACGGCTACGACATCTCGGACTATCGTGCGATCGCACCTGTCTTCGGCACGATGGACGACTTCGACCGCATGTTGGAGACGGCCCACGGACTGGGCATGCGCATCGTCATGGACTTGGTGGTAAACCACACCTCGGACGAGCACACATGGTTTAAAGAGTCCCGCAAGAGCAAGGACAACCCCTATCGCGACTACTACTATTGGCGCGACCCCGTGGACGGACACGAGCCATCCAACATGGGTGCCGTGTTTGGCGGGAGCATTTGGGAATGGGACGAGGCGACGGGCCAGTACTACCTGCATTGCTTCTCCAAGAAGCAACCGGACCTCAACTGGGAGAACCCGAGCGTGCGCGACGAGGTGTACGACCTCATGGACTTTTGGTTGGCCAAGGGCGTCGACGGGTTTCGGATGGACGTCATTGGCATGATCGCAAAGAACGCTTCGTTTCCCAGCGGTGATGTGGGGCCAACAGGCTATTCGGACCTCTGGCCGCTCTTCAACGATGAGCAGGTGCACGTCTGGCTGCGCGAGATGCGCGAGCGCGTGCTGAGCCGTTACGAAACGATGACGGTGGGGGAGTGCGTCGGAGCTACCGTGCAGACGGCACGGAAATACGCGAATCTGGATGGCTCGGAGCTCTCTATGGTATTCCAGTTCGAACATGTGGGACTCACGGGGTCGGCCGAGCGCGGCAAATGGACAACAGACAAGCCCAAGCTTTCGGAGCTCAAGCGCGTGTTCGAGCGTTGGGAGACTGGGCTCGAGGGCGTTGCGTGGAACAGCCTGTACTGGGACAACCACGACCAGCCACGCGCGGTGAGTCGCTGGGTGGAGGCAGGCAAGGGACATCGCGTGCTCGCGGCCAAGATGCTTGCCACCTGCCTGCACCTCATGAAGGGCACGCCCTACGTCTATCAGGGCGAGGAGCTGGGCATGACCAACTACCCCTTTGCGAGCGTGGAGGAGTGCGACGACCTGGAGGCGCACGACGCGTATCGTATGCTCACGCAGGACTGCGGGTGCAGCCACGACGAGGCCATGGACGCGCTGCGGGCGATTTGTCGCGACAACGCGCGCACTCCCATGCAATGGGACGCGAGCGAGCAAGCGGGGTTCACCACGGGGGAGCCGTGGCTTCCCGTAAACCCCAACCACACGCATATAAACGCAGCGTCGCAGGTAGACGACCCCGACTCCGTGTTTATTCACTACCGGCGGCTCATCGAGCTCCGCAAGCGGAGCGAGCTCGTGAGGCAGGGGACGTTCGAGCTGCTCTTGCCGCAGAGCGAGGAGCTCTTCGTGTACGAGCGGCGGTTGGGCGACGAGCGCATGCTGGTGGCATGCAACTTCTGCGATTGCGTGGTGTCTTTCGAGGTTCCCGCGAGGTATGAGGGTGGCAGACGCACGGCATACAACTATGCGAAGCCAATCGAGGGAACCCTTCGACCCTTCGAGTGCTTCGCGCTCATCGCGTAGACATGGGGATGCGGGGATACACCTGTCACTTCGGATCGTCTGATAACTTGCTCGTCGGTGAGCTCGATACCGTTCTCCTCCAAGAATGCCATGCGCTCCTTGGGGGCTTGCGTCCCTGGGCCTTCTCCTTCAGCGTCTCCTGCAGCTCCGGGCTCATTTCATCGAACCTTATGGTACGCCCCTCTCCTCGTCATCCTACATCTTGTGCCTACACATACTTATAGATGGAGGGAGGCTTCGAATGCCAAAAATGTGGCTATACGAGGGGCTTTGAAGTAATTCCAAACGTACCAACCGGTGGATATTGGGTAGATTCCTGGTCGGTGGATACTCAGTAGATTTCGGGGAAAGTACAAATACGTACTGACTCCGTATCAAAAGAAAAACCTGTGGTATGAAAGATACGGGAGACAAAAATGGATCTAAACAACATTTCCGAGCAGGTGATGGACGAGGCGCGCAAGTGCAAAACTCCCGAGGAACTGCTCGAGCTCGCCAAGCGAGAGGGCATCGAGCTCTCTGACGAGGTGCTTGAGGGTGTCTCGGGTGGCCAAGATTGGTGTGGCCCGTATGGTTGCACGAAGGTGAAGCTCACCTAGGAGGCTTGCGGTCCTTATTTCAGGTTGGCCACTGCGTCGCGTTCGAGGATGTCGTATCCCTTCAGGCCCTTGTCATTCAGGCGGGCCGGGATTCCCAGCTGAGTGAGCGCCTGGGCGAGTGCACGTGAGAACCCCTCGCTCGCAAAAGGTTGCGTGACGTTAAGCGCGATACGGACAACGCGTCCGAAGCAAATATCACATAGTACATATGGAACACTTGACTGTGGAGCGAAACGTCCGACTTTATAGGCGTCGACCAAGTTGCCGACAATTTCGGAAGTTAGGGCGCCGATTATCGACCCCTAACGTCCGATTTTATCGGCGTCGGTTGGGCTGCTGATGATTTCGGACATTACGACTGCTGGAAGAGCCATTCCATAGCGGCGATGCTGCTATAGGCATAGTCGAACGACGCCATGTGGTAGGCGACGCCGCCCATGCCACCGCCGCCTTGGCCACCGCCTTCGCCAGTCGGTCCACCCTGGCCACCGCCCTCGCCGGAAGGCCCAGATCCACCGCTAGGGCCACCGAAGCTGCCAGCGTCTGCAGAGATGGTGCCTGTGGCCCACGAGACGAAGTTGGCGTTCTTGCCCTGCCCGAACAGCTTGTTGGCTGCGTCGGTAAGCTCGTCGGGCGTCCAGTTGCCGTCCCATTGGGTGGATGCGTACGGCACGGAGTCGGCGTCGAACATCGCCTTTACCTTGTTCATACCGGTGGACGCACTGGTGTCGTCCTCGGCCGCGAAGTACACGAAGCGCTGACTCTCAAGCCCCTTGAGTGCGGAGACGTCCCATTGCCCGTCCACGAACATGCAGGCAGCATAGAGGTCTGGGTATTCCGAGGCGAGTATGAGCGTGGTCATGCATCCCATGGACTGACCGGTGCCATACACGCGGTCCTTGTTAACGGCGTACTCGTTCGATACGGAGTCGATGAGTCGCTTGGTGAGCTCAACGTACTCGGTCGTCGAATATCCGTTGCGATCGTCCAGAATCGTCTCGGGATAGGTGGGGACGCATACGATGGTGGGGTGCACAGCCTGCCACTCGTCGGTTGCCCAAACGAGCGCGCCCAACCCTTGGGTAAGCGATTGCTGGGCATCGCCGTTCGCGCAGGTGGAGTCTGCAATGAAGACGACCATGGGATAGCTCTTAGAGGAATCGTAGTCCTTGGGCAAGTACAGGTTGTAAGTTACCGAGAGTCCCGTATCGGCGTCGGTGTAGGTCTGTTGGGTGAACTTTTCTGGATACGTCGCAACAAGTGCGTCTTCGTCGTTTGCGATGATGTTGGGCACCGTGCCGATTGCGCTCGTTGTGGATTGGGCGGCATTGGATTGGCTCTCGGCCTGCTGGCTTGCAGACGCATTGGAACTGGCTGATTGGCTGCTCGTCGGCTGACCTCCGCACGCAGCGAGTGCGATGCACAGCATAAAGCTCGAAACAGCAGCCAACAAAACGCTCTTGCGCATGGCTCCTCCTAACATGTGGGGTGTTTTATAGGGCGGACCACCATCCGCAGAACAGGTTGTTTACAATCCTAGCATACGACTGCAAGGTTTATATATAAGTGAAAACTTATGGGATAGTTCCCATATGGCATAAACGAACCTTAAGGACCTCATGCTCACACGGATGGGCGTTACGCCACCTGCTTTACGCGCTGTAAGTAACACGGACGCACGATGAATGCGCCCGCAGAGAAACCCTCTGACACGAAACCCTCTGACAAGCGAGTAGATACGAACGCGAACGCATCGGCAAGCGGGGAACAGGGTTTTGCAAAACCCTAACTTGGGGACTGTCCCCTATTTGGGGTAGCAAGCTTACGAAATGCGAAGGCCGCCGATGCCAATGACATCGTGAACGTGGATTGGGTTCTGCACGCCTTTGGGATGCACGAGCATGGTGCCATCCTTCTTTAGAACAACCTGCTCGTTCGCGGCCGAAAGCGTCTCGTCGGTAATGAGGATCTGCCCGCCCTTCGTAAATCCCTCCACGCGCGACGTGAGGTTCATGTTGCGTCCAATGACGTCGTATTTCATACGCGTCTCGGAGCCGATGCTGCCCACGATTGCCTCTCCTGTGTGTATGCCGATCCCCATCTGGATGCTTGGATACCCCTCGGCGCGGTTCCACTCGTTCACCTTTGACATGTGTCGCTGCATGGCCACGGCGCTATAGACGGCGTCCGTTGCTGCGTCGGTGTTTTCGTGCGGTGCTCCATAGACGCATACGATGGCATCGCCGACGAATTCCAAGATATTGCCCCGCCAGCCGTCGATGATCGTGATCATGTTTTCCAGATAGTGGTTGAGGAGACGAATGTATGCCTCTGGCTCCATGCGCTCGGAGAGTTCGGTCGAGTTCCTAAGGTCGGTGAACATCATGGTCACTTCACGGCGCTCGCCGGCTACTGTCGCGTTTGAGGAAGATGCGATCTCTCCCATGACCTCGGTGGTCACATAGCGAGCCATGGTAAGACGATACGACTTCTCGTTTTCTTCGATGGCGTTCTTGAGCTGAGCCACTTGTTGCTCGAGCTCTGCTATGCGCTGCTTTTCGGCGCCGTGGGTGCTCGCGGCTTTGCTCATAGTTCGATCGCCTTTCCCTCGCGGGCGAATCTAACATGGGGGTGGTTCAACGTGCGCTCACGCTCAAGAAGCATCGAATCTGTGCTAAGGGGGTCGTGATGTATGATGAGCAACTGCTTTGCCCCACTGCGCTTTATGAGCGATAAACCCTCATCTGGCGTTGAATGGCCAAAGCCACGATGTGATTCATATTGGTCCGCTCCGTACTGCCCGTCGTAGAGCACCAGGTCGGCATTGCGGGAGAATTCGGCAAGCCGAAAGGACGCCTCCTCGTTGTGCTCGAAGTCCGTAGCGTATACCAGCGACTTCTGTGCGTAGCGTATCTTTATGATCAGACAGGTGCCTGGATGGCTCCCTTGCTCGGTCTCCACAAACACATCACCGATCTGCATGGAGCGAGGCATTGCCTCGACCTGCAGGTCGCCTTTGTAGCTGCTAAGCTCAACGGGCCAGAGGGGAGGGGAGTACAGTCGATTGATTGCCACTCGGGCATCCTGCGTATCTCTTGCAGGCACGAACAGCCTGGTCGTTGCACCAGGCTGACTGATTCGCTTGTACATGCCGAGGCCAAGCAGGTGGTCTGCGTGCAAATGACTGAGCAGGATCGTGGGCTCGCGTTCAAAGGAGCTGGGTGCACCCAAAAGACCGGTTCCGGCATCGAGGATGATGCTTTCGCCACCCGCTTCCACAAGGTAACATGATGTGCTGCCACCAAAGATCGTATAGTCGTTACCGCAAATGGGCACGGAGCCTCTCGTGCCCAATACGGTTAGACGCATGCATGGGTTTTGGTCCATAACGAAGGTCCCCTATGAACGATCGGATGCCTTTTTCTCGGAACGCCTGGCAAAGCGCAGCATGTTCGTGAGCTTGCCCACAAGAGACGAGCTCTTCTCGGTGCCGGCAATCTCTGCCTCGATTGCGTCGTGAACCGCTTGGCGAGCCTCTAAATAGCGTTCGTTCGTTTCGCGCAGCCTTTCGCTGAGCGATCGCATGATGGCGAGCACCGTATCGGGGTTGTCCTCAAAGAAACTGGCGAACTCGTTGCTGTCGATTTCGTCCAACGTGGTGTTTGCCTCCAACGCAACGGCGGTGGCGCTTCTGGGATAGCATTCGGCAAGCCCCATCTCGCCAAAGTACTCGCCCTTTCCAAGCTTGGCCAAAAGGCGTGCGTCAGCCGAATCATAGTTGGCATAGATGCCCACGGAACCGGATTCGATTTGATACATGGTGAGGGCGAACTCTCCCTCACGGAATATGACCTCGTCGCCTCCAAAAGACAATTGCTTCATCGGTTTGCCCTCCCTTACGCCTTGTTGGTTTCGCTCGCGTGTACGTCGTCGTGGATTGCCTTCAGCGTGTCGTTCTTCGCGAATCCGTAGGTCGTGGTCTTGTTCACCCCGTCTGCCTGCGTGCCTACGGAATCGCTTACCGCCTCGCAGATTTGCAGGTAGTTCTTGTCGGCGTCGCGAAGCTTGTGGCACAGGCGACGGAAGATGTCCATGACCCGAGTTGGCTTCTCGCGCAGAAACTCGTTGAACTCGTTTTCGGAAATGCGGTTGAGTACGGTTCCGGACTCAAGGCTCACGACGGTCGCCGACCGACTCGAGCGATTGAGAAGGGCCATCTCGCCAAAGTAGTCGTCCGCTCGCAGCTCGGCGAGCTTCTCCTCGTTCTTCTTTCCGTAATTCACAAAGACACCTACACTGCCCCAGCGAATGTAGTAGAGACTGTCGTCATATTGGCCTTCCAGCACCACGATCTGCCCCTTGCGGAACTTCTCCTCTTTCACCTGGACCTCCTTGCTGCGACAAAGACGCAACGCGTTCGTTATTGGGTCGAGTATAGATTAGAAAGGAACGCCGCGGGACAGCGTTGCCAATAGTCTGGACGATTGCCACATAGGAAAAAAGGCCAAGCGCAAAATCGCTTGGCCTCGTGAGTCGCATAAAGTACTTTAGTCCACGCTAAGACTGCGGCATGCCTATCGTCGGTGAGCGGTAAGAATACCGTCCTAGACGTAATATTTGGTCAGAAGTGCCCGTTTTGCCGAAGTCGTGCATACGAAAAATGTAGGAAAGAGTTTACCTGCATCTTTGACATCGGTTCACATTGTCTCCATGCCGTTTTCGCACATTTTGCTTGAGAACATACGGCGTAAACCTGCGGTTTTGTCTGTTTTTGGGAAAATGTCGCAAAGTATGCGCGAGGTTGCTGACACATAAATATATGAAATTAAACGTCGTACGTCCAAAGGCTTGGTTGTGCAATGCTGAGCGAAGGGGGTGGGGCGTATGGCGCAGGTACCTGGTGGACGTGTAAGAAGGCTCAGGTTGTTGGCACATCGGTATGGTGTCACAGGAAAGAAAGGCGCGGCACTTGCATGCATCGTGCTTGTGGTTGCCTTGGGAGCATTTGGGTATGTTCGGCTATCGCAGTCAAAGGGAACGGTGGTGGAGAGGTCGGAAAACGAGGCTCCATCAAAAGCGGCTGATTCCGTAAGCGAAAAAGCAATGAGTGCAGAAGAGTCGACAAAGCCGGAGAAGGATGGCGAAAGGGATGATGCCGCAAGATCAGAGGTTTGGGTTCACGTAGACGGTGCGGTAAACAAGCCAGGCGTGTATAAGGTGAGCGTGTCATCTCCACGCATAAACGATGCCGTCGCGCTTGCGGGTGGCCTCGCCAACGATGCGAACACGGCAAACGTAAATCTAGCGGCAACGCTTTCGGACGGGCAGAAGGTATATGTGCCGCACGTGGGGGAGGAGGCACCTCGGGAAGACCAGAGCCTAGAGCAGGGGAATGCGCCATCGATTGCGTCCGATACGCAGAGCGCTGGCGGGGGCGACGCGCTCGTCAACATAAACACGGCGTCGGAATCTGAGCTGCAGACTCTGCCTGGCGTGGGCGAGGCCACGGCATCTGCCATCGTGGAGGAACGGCAGAGCGGTGGGCCCTTCTCGTCAGTGGAAGACCTCATGCGCGTAACGGGCATCGGCGAGAAGAAGTTCGCAAAGGTAAAGGACAAGATCTGTGTTTGACGACAGAAACATGCCGCGTCGTCCAGCGATTCCCAGGACGTTCTATGCCCTTGTTGCGATCTTGCTTGCCGAACGTATGGTGCTTGGACATGGAAGCGATTGGTATACGGGGAGCGTTGGCGTCGCAATCGAAGCAGTATGCGGGCTTCTGGTTGTGGCGGGCATTTTTGCGGTCATGCGGAAGTGGGCGATAGCTGGCACGCTTTGGGTCGTGCTTGCGAGCGTTGCGGTTGGTATTGCGCTATCGTCGCTGGTGGCTCATAGCGGATTGGAGTTTGTGCACGAGGTCGAAACGAGTTCGATAAGTGGATGGGAGCTTAGGGTAAGCGGCGATGCCACGAAGGGGGATGACTGCTACCGCTCAAGGGCGAGTATGTGGCGTGATGGGTCGGTTCCCGGTGACGTGTGGATCACGCTACCGCAGAAATATGACGCAGGCACTACCCTGCGTTGCGTTGGTCGATTCATGCCAAATGGGGACGACGATTGGGGAATGGCTTCCCGCATGCAAGGCATATGGGGTTCGGTGCGCGTAGCGCGCGTCATGCAAGCGAGTCCCCCCGAAGGACTGATGGGATTCGTCTCGGAAATGCGTCGAGGCATTCTTGAGTCGATTGAGCCAAGCTCATCTCCAGAGCGCGCGTTGCTCGCGGGCTGCGTGTGCGGTTGGCGCCAAAATCTTAAGGATTACGAACTCGATAGGTCCTTTTCGCAATGCGGTTTGTCACACCTTATAGCTGTCTCTGGCACCCACCTTGCGATATTTTGCACGCTCTTGGGTGGACTGCTCGAGCGTCTTCGAGTGCGCCGTGGCCTTAGGACCATACTGCTCGTGGGGCTTTGCGGCTTGTTCGTGCTGTGCTGCGGCATGCCCGTATCGGCCATACGGGCTTGGGTCATGACAATCTTGGCGATGGCATCTCCGTTTGCGGGCAGAAGATCTCACGGCCTTTCGGGCGTCTCGCTTGCGGGACTTGCAATGGCAATAGAGGATCCAACCGTATGCGGTCAAATTGGGTTCTTGCTCTCTGTTTCGTCGGTATGCGGGCTCTGCCTCTTTTCTGCCTACGCCTCCTACGCAACTGACGTTTTGTTTAGCGTAGATGACTATTTGGGGCGGTTTCCAAGGCCGATTTCGAGACGTTTAAGAAAAGTAAGCGAATCGCTACGCGATTCATTTGCGTCAGCAGTCGTTGCGCAGCTTTCGACGATGGGCCTGGCAGCCCAAGCGTTTGGAGACCTGTCTCTCGTTGGGCCACTCGCCAACGCGTTCGTGGCCTTGCCTTTTACGCTGTTGGTGGGAGTTGGTTTGGTGGCAGTGGTGTGCACGCCTATACCGACTTTGGGTGGTGGAGCACTTTGCGTATGCGATGCGCTCGCGCATACGGTGATCGAACTGGTTGGACTCTTTGAGAAGCTGCCTTACCACTGCCTACGCATAACGGGAGGAGGCGATGCGCTTGTCATATTCATGGGTTTGCTCGCAACTGCTATTTTGCTGCTCTGGCCGCGCATATCGCGGGAAAAAGCATTGCCTTTTGTCTGTGCGTTGATGGTCGGAGTACTTGGCTATCATTTGTGGTGGCGCTATTTGGCGCCTGCACGTGTGTGCGTACTTGACGTGGGCCAAGGAGACGCAATATTGGTTCAGGAAGGCGCGGCTACACTGCTTGTGGATACTGGGCCAGATGGTGCGGTGGTAGAGGCGTTGCAGCGAAACCATGTGGCCCATCTTGATGCGGTACTGATTACTCATCTACACGAGGACCACTATGCTGGCCTCAAAGAGCTCGTCAGGAGCATAGACTGCGAGCGTGTGTATGTTGCTGAGGGCGTGTCAGAGCGTATTCCCGAAGAGATGATTCGCGCATGCGGTGAAGTCGGATGGGATAAGGTGGAGGAGATTTCGTACGGAGACCTTCTTCATGTACAGAGCTTCGAATTGCGCATGGTCTGGCCGAGGTCAAAAGTCGATGGCACGAAGAATGCCGACTCGATAGAGCTCATGTTGCGCTATGAGTGCGGTGAGGCGTCGCTCACAGGGCTTCTAACCGGCGATGCCGAAACGGAGGAGACGGGGTCCGTGATTGCCTCGGGGGACGTGAGTGATATCGACTTTTTGAAAGTGGGCCACCATGGATCGTCCGTATCCCTGTCGAGCGAACAGGCGCAGGCCCTCGACCCCGAGGTGTCGGTGGCAAGCGCGGGGGAGGGAAACTCATACGGCCACCCCTCGCCAGAATGCGTAGAGGTGTTGGAAGATGCAGGCTCTTTGTTCCTATGCACGAAAGACGTTGGAGACGTGGAGATAAGACCAGGAAAGGAAGGGGCGAGGGTGATGAATTAGGCTCGGATACAACGTTTTTGCCGTCTTTGTCTAAGACTTATACAAAAATGGAGCAGATGCTGTCTTTTGTTTGTGAATAAAGCCATCTGTGAGATAATTGTTCGGCTTATATTGATTCGGTGGCTGTTTCTTGGCTAAACATACACGAAGGGGATGCTCGTGAGTTCATTCGATGCAAGGCGTTCAGCTACGCAAAGCACCTATGATGGGGCAGAGCCTTGTAGGGTGCGTAGGAGCATTTTCCCCCGAGGGAGTATCTGGACGTGGCTCATTACGATCTCGCTGTTGTGCGTGGTGTTTGTTGTGGGATCACTGTCCATATCCCTGTTGCGTTCTGTTGGCGTAGTTCGTGAAGAAGCAACAAACGTCAAGACCTATGCCGGCGAGTTTCTTGCAGCCGCAAAGGAAGGAAACAAGAGCAAGCTCGAGAGCTCCGCACAAAAGGTAAGCACTGCCGCACATGCCATACAAGGCGAGATGAACACCTCGCTTTGGGAGTTTGCCTCACGAATACCGGTTGTCGGTACGGATATCGACGACGTGCGCATCCTTTCGGAAGTGCTCACTGACTTCTCTGACAATGCGATGATACCCATGGCTAAGAGCGGGAAGATACTCGCCCTATCTGAATTCGTAGAGGATTCGAAAATAAATGCCTCCGTACTGCCGAGTCTATTGTATGCCGTTGAGGAGGCGAGCCCCGCACTCGAGCGTGGTGCAGACGCGTTTGAGAGCATGCCTCCGGCGCACATCGGTCCAATCAAGTCCATTATCGATAGCGCAAAAGAAAGTATCTTAAGCGTCAATGCGTCGGTAAAGCGCATGCGACCAATATTTCCCTACCTATCGGGTCTGCTAGGCGCTGACGGTCAGCCTAAGCGCTATCTCATATTGGCCGAGAATACGGCAGAGATTCACGCGAGTGGTGGATTCGTTGGATCGTTTGCCATCATGACTATTACAAACGGAGACATCGAAATCGGCAATTTCAGCAATCTAGCCGACGTGCTGTCATTTGGGGATAACCCTGCTGGTGCCACCAAAGAGGAAATCGATACGTTTGGCATTGCCTGCGACGTAGCTCATGGTGACCACAATCTCATTCCCGACTTCTCGCGCGTAGGTCAGCTGTACCGAAACATTTGGAGCTTCTATCAAGATCTGGAGGTAGACGGGGTATTTGGCCTGGATCCCGTGTTTATTCAGTATCTGCTTGGTGCTGTGGGCGAAGTGAAAACAAGCTCTGGAGTAACAGTTGATGGAACCAACGCCGCTGCGATACTGCTCAACCAGTCGCTGTTTTGGTGGGAGCCGGGAAAGTGTGATGAATTCTACCGTGAGGTAGCCGACAAGACGCTCAGTAAGGTCTTTGGGGACCTCGATGGATTGGACGTATCCGCATTTCTCACAGCCGTCTCCCGGGCAGCTGACGAGGGTCGCTGTCTCGTTTGGGTAAAGGACCCGATTATCGAAGAGTCGCTTAAGGAGGCGGGCTTTGCAGGAAACTTGCTGCATGACCCCACGAGCCCACAGCTCGGGTTATATATAAGTGACCGCAGCGCTTCAAAGCAGTCATTCTATTTAAGCATGGATGCCGACGTGGCAAATCCCTCCACGAACGAGGACGGGTCAAACAGCTACAAGGTGAGCGTAACCATTAAGAACAACTTCAACCCGAAGGCCTACGATCACATACCAAATTATATTGAGGTCATGACTAAGGGCAGGGATAAATTTGACCTAACTGAGGAGTTTCGCCTCATCGCGCCAGAGGGTGGCAGAATCGAGAATATCGATTTGCAGCGCGTGAACACTCAGGGTGATCCACCTGCAGATAGCGAATGGAGGCAATCGCCCTATCAGGGTCTTGACGTGCATGCCATTACGCTAAGGATTGAGCCGCAAGAGAGTGCGGTGGTCTCATTCACCGTGGTTACGTCGCCAGAGGTCGTCAATCCTCTTACTATTCGAAAAACGCCAATCATGCCCCCCGAATACGCGTATTGGAACGAGAAGATGCCAGAACCGGCTTCGTAGGCGAAAGTGGAGGTATTTGCGTGGGAACTGGACTTCTTGCCGCCTATTTGGTGGTGGGCGAGAACCAACTAAAGCGCGAGACTGCCATTAAGCGTCTGCGTGCCCGGCTTGAGGAAGGTCTTGAGGCCTTCAACCTCGATGAGATGGTTGCCTCTGCGGACTTGGACCCGGCAAGCGTTGCCATATCACTCAATACGGTACCGATGGGCTCGGGAATTAGGCTGGTGCTCATCCACGAGGCCAACCGCCTGCCTAAGGCGGTGTCGGAAAGCATTGTTACCTATTTGGAGAATCCAAACCCGGACTGCGTCCTTTGTTTGGAGGCGCAAAAGCTCGCGAAGAATACCCGTCTGTACAAGGCAGTCGCAAAGGTGGGCAGGCAATCGGTGATTGACTGCACTCCGGTTAAACCATACAAGCTGCCGGAACATGTGCAAAAGCATGCGCGGGCGCTGGGAGTGCAGCTCGACACTGCCGCCGCGAAGGAACTCATTAGCAGAGTCGGCGAAGATATGGTACTGCTTGATCGACAGTTGCGTACGCTCATAGAGCTATGCGATTCGCCGCACATCACAGTGGCCGAAGTCGAGCGTTACGTTGCACGCACGGCCGAGGTTAAGCCATGGGAGTTTCTCGACAAGCTCGCTGCTGGGGACATCGGACGTGCCCTTGAGTTGTATCGGCACATGACAAACGCATCCCACCATGCGTTGGTGGCGCTCATCGAGCGACGCGTACGAGAGCTCATATGCGCACGGTCGCTCATGGACCGCGGGCAAAGCGCGCACATAGCCTCCGAGCTCAAGCGACAGGAATGGCAAGTGCGAAGTGTCGTGAGTGCGGCGCGTCGCTATACGCAGGAGGGGCTCATGCGTTGCCTTTCGGCCTGCGAGACGTGCGAGAGGGAGATAAAGTCCGGAGCTGACGCAGAGACATCGTTCCTCACGCTTCTCTTTGTGTTTTGCGATCCGACATAGCGGTGCATCTCATAAGAAATAAGAAAGGGACCCGGACAGCACTTCCGAATCCCTCCTATTACGTGTGTATGGAACCAGCCTACGTAGGACTGCCTACTCCATGCCATTCACGAGCATCTGAACGCCGCTCTTGCGCTTTGCGGCCTGGTTCTTGTGGATGATGCCCTTGGAAGCGGCCTTGTCGAGCTTGCGGCAGGCTTCGTTTGCGGCTAGCTGAGCTGCTGCCTTGTCGCCCTCATCAACGGCCACATGGACCTTCTTAACGTAGGTCTTGAGTTCGGAGCGAACCGCACGATTGCGGACACGAGCCTTCTCGGCGGTACGGATGCGCTTCTTCTGAGATTTGATGTTTGCCACGTGCTTACCCTTTCGGTCTTGTACATTGAGGCCTCTACGCTGAGACACGGTTGCAGTAAAGGTCAACTTCGGAAGTATAGCATGGTGTCTTGTATTTCACAAAGAATACCCGAGTCCTTTTAAAATGACCCTGTTGAATGGGCGCGGCATCGGGTATTATTCTCAACATGTCTACGAAAACAGATACCTCACTCATAAGGAACTTCTCGATTGTGGCCCACATTGACCACGGGAAGTCCACCATCTCAGACCGCATCCTGGAGCTCACCCATACCGTTGAGCAGCGTGACCTCTATAAGCAGATGCTCGATTCCATGGATATTGAGCAGGAGCGCGGGATTACCATCAAGTCGAATGCCGTTCGCGTGCTGTATGCGGCAGACGACGGCAACGAATACCAGTTCAACCTCATAGACACGCCGGGCCATGTGGACTTTACCTACGAGGTGTCCCGTTCTTTGGCTGCGTGCGAAGGCGCGATTCTAGTGGTTGACGCAACGCAGGGCGTGGAGGCGCAGACAGTGTCCAATGCCCTTCTTGCCATGAATGCCGATTTGGATATCGTACCCGCCATCAACAAGATCGACTTGCCCTCGGCAGAGCCGGAACGAGTTCGCGAGGAGATTGAGGAAGTCCTTGCCATTCCTGCCGACGACGCAGTGTGCGTAAGCGGAAAGACGGGCGAAGGCATACACGACCTGCTCGAGAGCATCGTGTATCTGGTGTCTCCTCCCGAAGGCGACGCCGACGCACCCACGAAGGCACTCATCCTTGATTCGTACTTTGACGCGTATCGAGGCGTGGTGGCAACCGTGCGCGTATTTGATGGCAACATACGTCCGGGCATGCGTATGGTTATGATGGCAGCCGACCAACCGTTCCTGTGCGAGGAGGTTGGCGTAAAGCGACCCTTGGAGCAACCCCTTGACGAGCTGGGCATGGGCGAAGTGGGATACGTGGTAACCGGCCTGAAGGATCCAGCCCTCGTAAAGACAGGGGATACCATAACGCTGCAGGATAGGCCATGTGCGCAGGCGTGTCCCGGCTACCATGAGGCCAAACCCATGGTATTTACGGGCCTCTTTCCTATAGACAACAAATACTACGAGAATTTGCGTGATGCGTTGGAGAAGCTGAAGGTCAACGACCCTTCGCTGGTATGGCAGCCCGAGACCAGCGTTGCCTTGGGATTTGGCTTTAGGGTCGGTTTCTTAGGCCTGTTGCACATGGAGGTCATCAAGGAGCGCCTGGAGCGTGAGTTCGATCTCGACCTCATTGCAACAAGCCCTTCGGTGGACTATCACGTCTTCAAGACCGATGGCGAGATGATCGAGGTCACGAGTCCCCAAGACTTGCCGGTGCCCGAGAAGATAGAGCGCATAGAGGAGCCCTATCTCAAAGCGACGGTCATCGTGCCGCCCGATTACGTTGGCGCCGTGATGCAGCTGCTCATAGACCATCGCGGCATATCCACCGACATGGTCTATCTCTCCGAGAAGAGCGTGGAGCTGCATTTTGACATCCCGCTCGCCGAGCTCATCCTCGACTTCTTCGACCAGCTAAAGAGCCGCACCAAGGGCTATGCCTCGCTCGACTACGAGTTTGCAGACTACCGGGAGTCGGATTTGGTGAAGCTCGACATCCTGCTTGCCGGCGAGGAGGTGGACGCACTCTCGTTCATCGTGCACAAGGACAAGGCATATGCGCTGGGCCGTGGTCTTTGCGACCGTCTGAAGGGCATCATCCCGCGACAGCAGTTCGAGGTCCCGATTCAGGGCGCCATCGGCAACAAGATCATAAGCCGGTCTACGGTGAAGGCGCATCGCAAGGACGTGCTCGCAAAATGCTACGGTGGCGACATCTCGCGAAAGCGGAAGCTGCTGGAAAAGCAGAAGGAGGGCAAGAAGCGCATGAAGTCCATCGGTCGCGTGGACGTGCCGCAGGAGGCGTTCTTGGCCGTGCTCAAGGTGGATGATGAGTAGCGATAGCGCACGACCCGCGTCAGAGATTCTGCGTGAGTATTCTGGACAGACAGGACTGATGGCAGAGCTGGCACCCTTTGCGAACGATGGTTCGCTGAGCCAGCGGCTTGCGGTAAATCCCTTGCTCATGGCACCCATGGCAGGGGTGAGCGATGCGGCGTATCGCATGATGGCCCGCGCAGGTGGCGCTGCGCTTGCCTATAGCGAGATGGTAAGCGTTGCGGGTCTGCATTACGGCAGCGACAAGACCTGGGAGCTCGTGAAGCCCAAAGAGCCTGAGCCCGACATCTCCGTGCAGCTCTTTGGGTCGGATCCTGTGCAGTTTGGCGAGGCGGTTTGCGCGGTGTCGGAGCGTCTGGGTGGCAAGTTGGCGCTGGTGGACATAAACATGGCATGTCCCATGCCAAAAGTAACAAAGGGCGGTGCCGGGGCGGCGCTGATGGAAGACCCAAAGCGTGCGGCGGCCATAGTCGGTGCGTGCGTGGACGTGGCCAAGGTTCCTGTTACGGTTAAGATAAGGCGTGGCTTGCGCATGGGTGACGAGGTTGCGCCGCAATTCGCGTATGACATGCAGCGAGCAGGGGCGGCGGCCGTGGCGATCCATGGGCGCTATGCGGCACAGCTCTATCATGGAGAGGCTGACTGGGGTGCCGTGACGCGGGTGGCAAATGCCGTGGAGATTCCCGTAATCGGCTCAGGCGACATACGCTCGCATGAGGATGCAATGCGCATGCTGGAGCAGACGGGCTGCGTGGCAGTCATGGTGGCACGCGGAACCTATGGTATGCCCTGGGTGTTTAGCGGAGACGAGCCAACCACGCGGCAACGTCTTGCGGCATATGCCTGTCACGTGCGATTGTTGGAGGCAACGGGCGCGCACATGGCCCGTGCCAGGAGCCTTGCTGGATGGTATTTGCGGGGCATGCCGCATGCCGCATCGTGGAGAAACCGCGCCATGGGATGTGTGACGGCAAAGGACTACCTTTCGATGGTGGATGAGCTGGTAGCGGCTGGTGCCAAAGCATGACATCGGTGGGGGCCCTCTATCTGCACATACCCTTTTGCAGGAGGAAATGCCATTACTGCGACTTTGCGAGCGTCGCGACCTCTGCGGATGACGAGCGTCTCCGCTTGCATGTGGAGCAGCTCATGGCTCAAATGGAGGCAGCCGCAGACGAGGGGCTTCTTGGGGAATGCAAGACGGCCTATATTGGTGGGGGTACGCCGACCCTGCTCGGTGCGAACCTTCTTGCGGAATTAATCGCATATGTGCGACGAACTTGTCACCAGTTGTGTGAGCTGAGCTTTGAGGCAAATCCTGACTCACTGTGTGAAGGGGTGCTTGATTCGGCGCTTGGGGCCGGGGCAACGCGGATTTCCATAGGCGTACAGTCATTTTACGACGAGGAGCTCGAGGCTCTTGGTCGTCTTCATACGGCTGAGGTGGCTCGGCGCTGCGTGCGAAATGCCGTTATGAGTGGGGCAAGCGTCTCCGTGGACCTGATGTGCGCGATACCACGCCAAACGGACGAGTCGTGGCAACGAACGCTAGATGAGGCCGTGGGGCTGGGCGTGGGTCACGTGAGCGTGTATCCGCTTGCCATAGAGGAAGGCACGGCGTTTGGGGTGCGCTATGGACAGCGCCCGCCCGCGTGGAACGACGAGGATGTGCAGGCAGATCGCATGGAGCAGGCACAGGATACTCTCGTCGCAGCGGGATTTGCGCGCTATGAGGTGGCGAGTTACGCTCGCCCAGACATGGATTGCAAACACAATCAGGCGTATTGGACGGGCGTGCCCTATTTGGGTCTTGGAGTAGGGGCGGCCGGCATGCTTTTGTCGGAGCAATACGATGCGGCGCGCAGGGTTCTTACCTGGCTTCCCAAAACACAGCCGAACGCCGCGCGCATACGCTACGAGACGAAAGGCCGTGAGGTGGAATTCCTCAAGACCAGGGAGGCGTGGGCGGAAGACCTCATGCTCGGCATGCGCATGAGTCAAGGGGTAGACGCCAGCCTTGTGCCTCCGAACGTGATTGAGTCTTTGGAGGGGCGGGGCCTGGTGCAAGTTGAATGCGGGCGTATGGTGCCCACGCATGACGGGTGGTTGCTGGGAAACGAGCTCTATGGCGCGCTATGGGACCTAGCATGATGTCCCAATTCCACAGGAATCCGCAGGAAGACAAAAGACAATCTCGTAGTTTGTATGGGAGAGTCTCAAGTTGGGTAGAATGTCTTCCGTATGACTGTCTATAGGAGGAGCTCTCCCCATGGCATCTATGAACGAAAAGGATTACTACAAGATTCTTGAGGTGGACGAAGGTGTCACCACGGAGGAGATTCGTCGCGCGTTCCAAAAGAAGGCACGTACCTTGCATCCCGACGTAAACAAGGAACCTGACGCCGAGGAGCGGTTCAAGGAAGTAAGCGAGGCGTATGCAGTGCTTTCGGATGCCGATAAGCGCAGCAGATACGATGCCATGCGCTCTGGAGCTCCGTTCGCGGGTGCACCAGGGGGCTCTGCGGGTGCTGGATCACCCTTTGGAGCGGGATTTCCATTTGGCGGTACGTGGACACGTCGCACAACCACTCCGCGCTCGTACAGGCCGCGTGGTGGTGAAGACGTCGTTTACCAGCTTGACCTCGACGCAGAGAAGGCGAAGGCGGGTACCAAGCGCGGCATAACCTACCAGCGCTACGTATCGTGCGACGTATGCCATGGATCGGGCTCAGTGGAGCATGTGGAACCCATAACTTGCCCCACATGTGGAGGCGCCGGTCACATTCACATTGACTTCGGTGGTCTGGAAATATTCTTTGCCATGGAGGACATCCGATGCCCAGAGTGCGAGGGCTCAGGGAAGGTCGTTGCCGATCCCTGCACCTCTTGCGGTGGTTCAGGCCGCGTCCTGAGTGCGAGCGAGGTGGTGGTGGACATTCCGCCAGATTCACATGACGGTGACGAGATTCGCAAAGAGGGCATGGGCAACGCAGGTACCAATGGCCGTGAGTCGGGCGACTTCGTCTGCCGCGTAGGAATTGAGGAGGAGCGTCTCACCCAGCAGCAGGAAAGCGGCCTTCGCATGCTGGGCCTGGGCATACCGCTCGTCATCATCGGCCTTTTGCTCGCAGGTCCCTTCTCTACGCTCATGGGTGCGCTGTTTTGCGGCATAGGCATTGCGAGCTTGGCTCGCGGCGGGGGAATGCATGCAAACGGCCGTTGGCTCAAGAAGGCCGCCATAGCGGCCGGAAGCGGTCTTATTTCAGGCGGCATCATGTGTCTGCTGTTCCTTGCCATGAGCTTCAACCCCTTCCTGTCTATTATGCTCTTCCTGGTTGCCATGATGTTCATACCCGCATTCCTTGGGCGACGCGCGCAGCGCTAATGCGGTCGGTATTCGTACGGAGGTCGTTTCGTTTTGGACTCAAGTAGAGATTATTACGATGTATTGGGTGTGGCGCGCGATGCGGACCAGCGCACCATCAAGCGAGCATTTCTAAAGCTGGCAAGAACGTTGCATCCCGACGTGAACAAGGAACCCGACGCAGAAGAACGCTTTAAGGAAGTGAACGAGGCGTATTCGGTCCTCTCGGACGAACGCAAGCGTGCGAACTACGATCAGTATGGCAACCCCGATGGACCTGGCGGCTTTGGTTCCGAATACGTGGACATGTCCGATATCTTCGGCGGGGGCTTTGGCGACATCTTCGATTCGTTCTTCGGTGGCGGCGCACGCGGCGGCAGGGCAGCACGTACGCGTGGACGCGACATGGGCATAGCCCTGCGCATAACCTTGGCGGAGGCTGCATCCGGATGTAGCAAGACCATCGCATACGATCGCCTGTCTCCCTGCGACGATTGCAACGGTACTGGCGTCGCAGAAGGTGGAAACGAAAGGCTTTGCGACCGATGTGGTGGCTCGGGTAGGGTCACGGAAGTGCAGAGGACGATATTCGGGCAAATGAGGAGCGAGTCGACATGTCCGGTATGCCACGGCTCAGGTCGCGTGGTAGATAAGCCCTGTGACACCTGCGAGGGAGAGGGTCGCACTCCCGCGCACGAGACGGTAAAGGTCGATATTCCCGCAGGCATTCATTCTGGCCAGTCGATACGCGTCGAGGGCCGCGGCGAGGCTGGCGTGCGAGGCGACGCAAGCGGAGACTTGGTTGTTACGGTACAAATTCTTGAGGACGAGCGATTTGAGCGCCAGGGTGACGACCTGTTCGCCGTGGTACAGGTGGATGCCATCGACGCCATGTTGGGCACGTCGGTGGAGCTCGAGGGTATCCTTGAGGGCGACAAGGTAGTGGTGGACATTCCTGCGGGATGCCAATATGGACAGCATGTCGAGCTCGAGGGGCTTGGCATGCCCAGGCTGGGCAGCTCTGCCCGCGGCAAGCTCGTGGCCGCCGTTCAGGTGATGGTTCCC
Source organism: uncultured Coriobacteriaceae bacterium (assembly GCA_902803315.1). Classification (GTDB taxonomy): domain Bacteria; phylum Actinomycetota; class Coriobacteriia; order Coriobacteriales; family Atopobiaceae; genus RUG440. The sequence continues at coordinate 11,973 of CADCPM010000063.1, read as the reverse complement.
ACCGACTTGGACAACGGACAGATTTCGGCCTTGCGCGAGATACGCGAGCAACGCGTGCGGGACGGGATAAACCTTACGCAGGAAGACGCAAAGGAAGCTTCCGGGGACGAGGAAGGCCAAAGGAGCGATGGCGGGCAGCAGTCCAAGCGCCCTCGACCAAAGGCGAAACGTCGGGGACCGTTTAGGGGCAAGAGACGTTGACGGCTCCGTCTGCGGCGAGCGTCGCCCTTATCAACCTCGGATGTCGGCTAAATCGCGTTGAGAGTGACATTGTTGCGAGCGCGCTTCTTTCCGCTGGCTGCGAGCTTGTAGACAAACATGAGGCAGATGCCATCGTAATCAACACCTGCGCGGTAACGGGCGAGGCGCAAACGAAGACGCGCAAGGCCGTTCGTGGTGCGGCGCGATTGCCTCAGAGCCCCTTCGTCGTAGCCACGGGATGCGCGGCGAGCCTCTTTGCGTCAGAGCTCATGGAGCTCGGGCCTAACGTGGTGGTTGAGCCTCGCAAGGACTTGGTGGCAAAGCGTGTGTTGGAGCTTACGGGCACGGGGGCTGGGCGCGAGGTTCGAACCGGTATTTTGGCGCTTTCTCCTACGCCTACGGGAAGGACGCGGCCAGGAATAAAGATACAAGACGGCTGTGACAACCGATGCACGTATTGCATCGTGTGGAAGGCGCGCGGCCCATCGCGCTCCGTGCCCTCAGACGAGGTCATACGTGCGGTGGAGGAGGCGTGTGACCGAGGAGCGCGCGAAGTCGTGCTAACGGGCGTAAATCTTGGCAATTACAGAACTGGCAAGGCAGACGAGCTGGGCGCTGGCGTTGGGCTTGATGGGCTTTTGCTGCACGTACTGCGCACAACTTCCATCGACAGGGTGCGTATATCATCATTGGAGCCACCGGACGTCACCAACGATTTGTTGGATGTAATGGCGGGCTCCGATGGGAGGGTGGCGCCTTTTTTGCATATTTGTCTGCAGTCGGGATGCGACGCCACCCTTCGGCGCATGGGAAGGGTGTACGACACGAGCCTCTACGCGCGCGTCGTGGAGCAGGCACGCGCAAGAATGCCTCACCTTGCGTTGGGATGCGACCTGATCGTGGGCTTTCCTGGTGAGACTGACGAGCAGTTCGATGAATCGTATTCGTTCTGCGAGCAAATGGAATTCGCCCGCATGCATGTGTTCCGCTACTCCAGGCGCCCAGGCACACCTGCGGCCCAATATGAGGATCAGGTTCCGCCGGAAACCATGGCGAAGAGGAGTGAGGCGATGCGAGGACTTGCGAAACGCATGCGCCTGCGCTGTATGGAAAAGCTTCTGGGTACAAGCGAAGACGTTTTGGTGCAGTCAGCGGGTCGCGCCGTGAGTGAGGGGCTCTTCGACGTAGCGGTGGACGAGTCGTTGCCCGTAGGCGAGTTCGCACATGTCCGCTTCGAGGCCCTGGATGAGGGCGCACTCGTTGGAAAGACGATAAAAAGCTGACAAGTGACCAGCTGACAAGTGACCTGTCCCCTTGTCACGTTTCACGTTTTGCGGGTTGGGATGGCGAGAGGCGGAACAGGATGAGCACCGAGCGCGCAGTTCGCGCAGCGCTGTTTGAGCACGCGGAGCTCATCCTGTCCCGCCTCTCGCCAAGCGCAGCGCTGTCCGAACGTGCCCCCTTGTCACGTTAGGTTTAGCTTTTGCACCCAACCTGCAGGCGGCCTGCAGGCGGCGACTCAAAAGCTGACAAGTGACCTGTCCCCTTGTCACGTGTCACGAACGTGCCGACTACCGTCTCTTCCGCAGCTGACGACACTCTGCGCTATTATGGTAGGGAAGTCTAGCGAGGAGGACGATGACGCTTGGAGCCAACCCACGTCTGCCTGACCATACCCGACTCAGTGGACCCCACGTTGCTCATGGGGCCCTCAGACGCGTATCTTCGACGTATCGAGGATTCTTTTGAGGCGCTGGTAACGGTGCGTGGCAATCAGGTGGCCGTCACTGGCCCCGCTGACGTGGTGGATCAGGTGACGTCGGTATTCTCACGACTTATTCAACTGGTGGAAGCGGGGGACACGCCCTCGATTGCCGACGTGGAGATGGTCGTAGGACAGACCATGAGGGGCGCGCCAAGCGAGGCATCTTCATACTACGACATACTTCTTACCTATAGAGGCCGTGCCATCAGACCAAAGACGGTAGGCCAATCTCGTTACGTAGATGCTATAAGAACGCATACCATAACGTTTGGACTGGGTCCTGCGGGAACTGGCAAGACGTACTTAGCCATGGCAATGGCGGTTGCGGCCCTAAAGCGACGTGAGGTGGCTCGCATAGTGTTGGCACGTCCCGTGGTGGAGGCTGGAGAATCGCTTGGCTTTTTGCCGGGGACCTTGCAGGAAAAGCTTGACCCCTACATTCGCCCGCTTTACGACGCGTTGTTCGATATGACCGACCGCGAGAAGGGCAACGCCCTTATTGAGCAGGGCGTCATTGAGATCGCGCCGTTGGCCTTCATGCGCGGTCGTACGCTTAACGATGCTTTCGTGATACTGGATGAGGCCCAAAACACCACCCCCGATCAGATGAAGATGTTCCTCACGCGCCTTGGATTCTCTTCTCGGTTCGTCATTACGGGCGATGTGACGCAGCGCGACCTCAAGGGAAGCTCTGGAGTCGAGGTGGCCAGAAAGGTGCTTTCGGGCATAGATGACATTGCGTTCGTGGATCTGGACGCCTCGGATGTCGTGCGTCACTCGCTGGTTGCGAAAATAGTGGATGCGTATCGACAAAGGGAGGGGGAACCGCATGGCGTGTGAGGTTGACCTTAGCCATGAGAGTGGTGTTACGTGCGCCCTCGAAGACGACGAAGTGATTGGCATCTGCAACCGAGTCCTTGATGAAGAGGGGATAAAAAGGCCCTGCATGGTTTCCGTATCTATAGTCGAGGACCTGACGATGCGTGAGCTCAATGCCGAATGGCGGGACAAGGATGCCCCCACCGACGTGCTTTCGCTTGAGTGCGAGCGGCCTGACGATCCAGACTTGGCGGAAGACGAGCCGTGCGAGCTAGGTGACATAGTTTTGGCGCCGGAATACATAAAGGGACAAGCGGATTCTTTTGGCACGACATGGGCCGACGAAACGAGGCTCCTCTTGGTGCACGGGATGCTGCATCTTTTGGGATACGATCATCTGGAGGATGAAGAGGCGTGCCGGATGGAGGCTCGTGAGGACGACATCGTCAAGATGCTCAAGACCGATGCGCAAATTAATGCCGTTGAGTTTACGCGGCATAGGCGGGAGGGGCTCTCATGATACCCGGCAAGAAGAAGGACCACCCTACGTTTAGGCGGAGTTTTCTCTTTGCCATGCAGGGATTTAGGATGGCCCTTAGGACCGAGCGCAACATAAAGGTAATGATCGTTGGTGGGATCCTTGCCCTTGTTGCGGGAATCTTGATACAGCTCGATCTCATCAGCTGGGCCATAGTGCTTTTATGTTGTGGTGTCGTGATTGCCGCGGAACTGCTAAACACTGCCATCGAGACGGTCGTGGACCTCGTGTCTCCCGAATACCACCCTTTGGCGGGCAGAGCGAAGGATATAGCGGCGGGTGCGGTTTACTCCCTCTGCGTAATCGTTGCGCTCGTTGGTTTGATCGTGTTCGCACGTGCCATCCTCATACGGTTGGGCATGATGTGAGAAATAGAGAGATGCTGTGTACAAACGGAAACGGCCGGAGGGGGAGACGTCATGAGCAAAGAGTTCCATAGCGGATTCGTTGCATTGGTGGGCAGGCCGAACGTTGGTAAGTCGACGTTGCTCAACGCATGTATGGGACAAAAGATTGCCATCGAGAGCCCCGTGGCGCAAACCACGCGTAAGCGCCTGCGGGCAGTGATAAACACCGAGGATGCCCAGCTTGTTATAGTGGACACGCCTGGGTTGCATAAACCCAAGGATGCCTTGGGCAAGGAGCTCAATCGCTCCGCGTTGGGTGAGCTTGCGGACGTGGACGTCGTGGCGTTTCTGATAGACGCCACGAGACCCGTCGGACGAGGGGACGCATGGGTAGCGCACCATGTTGACGCCTGCGCGGCCACATATAAGCTGCTCGTAATATCAAAAGCAGACCTTTCCAACCCCCAACAGATTGCAGAGCAGCTTGATGCGGCGCAGAAGCTTGCCAAATTCGATGACGCGATCGTGGTGTCGGCTCGCGAAGGCTTTAACGTCGAAGGCTTTGTGGCCATGGTATGCGCTCATCTGCCCGAAGGGCCCAAATGGTTTCCTGACGACATGCCCTATGACGCGTCCGCAGAAGACCTCGTAGCCGAGTTCGTTCGTGAGAAGGCGTTCCTAAACTTGCGACAAGAGCTGCCGCACTCGGTTGGCGTTCGCTGTGATTCGTTGGAATACGCGAAGGACGGTCACGCCTCGGTGAGTGCCACCATCCTCGTGGAGCGTGAGGGCCAAAAGGGGATTGTGGTGGGAGCCGGCGGATCGATGATAAAGAAAATAGGTGCTCAGGCACGTCCGGATATCGAGCGTCTGCTTGGCTGCAAGGTCTATTTGGACCTGAACGTAAGAGTTCAGCCCCAATGGAGAAGGGATCGCAGCGAAATAAGACGCCTCGGCTACGATGCAGGCGAATAGGCAATGCCAGGCAGGAGATCAAAACGATATCGTGCGATCGTACTCGATCGCACAAAGCTGCGTGAGCAAGACCTTATCCTCACGACGCTTAGCCTGGGAGGCGAGCAGATAAGGGCGGTTGCCAAAGGTGCGCGCAAGCCAGGAAGCAGGCTTGCGGCATCGACGGAATTGTTTTGCGACATTGACTTTCTTGTTTCCGAAGGTCGCGGGCTGCCAATCGTCACAGAGGCACAACTCATTACGGGGCACAAGCATCTCAGTTATGACCTAGATGCGCTGTCATGTGCGTCAGCCATATGCGAGGTTGCGCGCATGACCTGCTACGAGGATGTTGAGGATCCGTTTTTACACCCTTTGCTTGCACGCTCTCTTGACGCCTGCGAGCAAGCGCAGGGTCGTGCCCATCTTGACGTCGTCTACGCCGCCTATACGTTCAAGGTACTCTCGCATTGCGGGTGGAGACCGATACTCAACACGTGCGTATCGTGTGGCGAACAGTGTGGCACGAGGTTCTGCACGTTGGCAGGAGGTGTTCTTTGCGAGAGCTGTGCCAAGGACGTGGAAGGCGCGATGCCCGTAGAAACATGGCAGGTCGAGTGGATAAGAGCAATCATCGGCCTTACGTTTGACAAGCTAATGGCTGCAGAAATTGATCAAGCAACGGCAGGGTTTCTTTCGTCCATCGCACATGAGTGGGCTGCGACACACCTCGATTGCAGGCTTAGGGCGTCAGAGTTCTTTACGGGCGCGTAACAAAGTTTCTGACTATATTTGTACAATTTGTGTTTACAATGGCTCTATCTAAGTTAGGTTTAAGTTTCGTGGAAGGAATGCCTATGCAAGCACAAAAGCGTCGCGGGGGTATACCGCGAGCGTTACTGGCAGTTTTCGTGGCTCTGCTTATGGTTTTCTCGACCACCCCAACGTGGGCGTTTGGTGAGGAAAGCGTAACGCAGGAGCCAACGAAAAAGGAGGAGGTGAACAATCAGGTCACCACACCGGCCAACGGAACTACAGAACAAACCAATGAGCCTGCAACCGACGCGCAGGTTACGAAAACGAACGACACAAATTCCAACAGCTCATCCGTTGGCAGCTCGTCCGTCCCGAGCGAGGAGCAGGGCGTTCAGGTGGCAAGCTCGGAAGAGTCGCAGCCAGCTAAGGCGGAGGAATTGGCTGTCGAAGAGTCCGCTTCGACGAAAGAGGGCGACGCCCTTACCGAAGAGAAGAACGACGACGCCGACAAGCTCAAGGCGGAGGCCAATAATGCAGCGCCGCACGTGGTCTACTCCGGTCATGTGCAGAACAAGGGGTGGATGAAGGAAGTGCGTGACGGCGCCCTTGCCGGAACGCAAGGGAAGGGCCTTCGCGTTGAGGGCCTGAAGATTAAGCTCGACCTTGCAAAGACCGGCCTGACTGGTGGCATCGAATATCGCATGCACGTACAGAACAAGGGCTGGCTCGGATGGGTAAAGGACGGCGCCCTTGGAGGCACGACAGGAAAGGGCCTCAGGGTTGAGGCCATGCAGCTTCGACTGTATGGTGACGTTGCCGAGAAGTACAACGTGTACTATTCGGTGCATGCCCAGAATCTTGGATGGATGGCGTGGGCAAACGATGGCTCAAGCGCAACGAGCTATTCAGGCACCGCCGGTCATGGGTTGAGACTCGAGGGTGTAAAGATAGTCCTCGTTGCGAAAAATGGCGGTAAGGTCCCAGACTCGAAGTTCGTAAACTATAGGAAGAATTTCTATGGCGCATACATTATTGGTGTGCAGGCGCATGTGCAGAACATAGGATGGCAAGCTGCCGTAGGAAATGGTGAGATCGCCGGCACGACGGGCCGTGGACTGCGTGTCGAGGCGCTGAGGATTTCCACCGCTGTGGGACTTGACGTGCCAGGGCGTATCCAGATGGAAGGCCATGTTTCTGACAAGGGATGGACTGGATGGAAATATGGCATGGTGGGCACCACCGGTCAGGGTAAGCGTCTGGAGGCAGTAAAGCTCAGGCTCGTTGGAGATCAGCTAAAGAGTGCGTACGACATCTACTACCGCGTGCACGTAGCGAATCTTGGCTGGCTCGGGTGGGCGCGTAATGGCGAAGAGGCTGGTACCGCAGGATTGGCGGCGCGCGTTGAGGCCATACAAGTTCATCTCGTGCCCAAAGGCACAGAGATTGGGCCTTCTGGCTCCATAGAGGAACCGTTCCTGACAGGCACCGGCATTCAGTATAAGGCACACAGCCAAAACGTTGGTTGGGGCAAATACGTTTCCAATGGTAGGAGCGCAGGAACTACTGGCAAGGGATTGCGAATGGAAGCCTTTGCCATGAAGCTTAGCGGTGGCTCCATTGGCGGGAGCGTGTCGTACCGTGCCTATGTCGCTGGATCCGGATGGCAGGGCTATGTTGGTAGCGAGAAGAACGCCGGAACCATAGGAAAGGGCAGAGGCATCGAAGGTGTGCAGATTCGCCTTACGGGTCGTGCAGCAGCAATGTACGACGTCTATTACCGCACGCACGTAAGCAATGCCGGTTGGCTCGGCTGGGCAAAGAACGGTGAGAGCGCTGGCGCTCCAGGTACCGGCAGGGCCGTTGAGGCAATGCAGGTCAAACTCGTCTGCAAGGGCGGCGGGGCACCTGGACCGACTGCGGACCATGTGGTAAACAAGGCATGGTTCGAAGACGCGATGCTTAAGCGTGCCCAAGGATATTCGAGCCCAACGGGATGGCTCATAATGGTTGACGTGGACAAGACCAAGCTTGGCGTGTATCGCGGATCGCAGGGTCATTGGAGCAGGGTCAACAAGTGGGATGTGTCTTGCGGCGCTCCTAGTTCCCCCACGGTGAAAGGCGTCTATTCAGTGAGCGGCCGTGGTTACGCATTCGGACACGGATACACGTGCTACTGGTATACGTCTTGGAACGGACCATACCTGTTCCACTCGATCAAATATGACGAGGGCACTATGCGTGTGCAGGACGGCAGGCTTAACCATCATATTAGCGGCGGATGCATTCGTATGAGCATCAACAACGCCAAGTGGATTCACGACAATATCCCCGACGGTACGACTGTAGTTACGTACTAAAGCGGGTTGGACCTAGTGAGTCGGCCCCCGTCATCTTCTGAGTGACGGGGGCCGACTTGATTGGATGGACGATATGGTTTTCAGTTCATTGGCATTTCTGTGCGTCTTCTTACCGGTTTGCCTGCTGATTGAGCGCATTGTACCCTCCACAAGCGTGAAGAATGCCGTGCTCATTGTGGCGAGCCTTGTGTTCTATGCGTATGGTGAGCCGGTGCTCGTGCTCCTTATGATCGCGAGCACCCTATTTAACTACCTTATGGGTCTGGCGGTGGGAAAGGCAGAGGGCAGCAGGAGAAAGGCATGGCTCGCGGCAGCGGTAGTCGTGAATCTTGGGCTGTTGGTTGTCTTCAAGTATTCTGGCATGCTGATATCGACGCTCAACTCCGTCACGGGGCTTGGCATTTCGGTTCCGAACATACCTCTACCGCTTGGCATCTCCTTCTATACGTTCCAAGCTCTCTCATATGTAATTGACGTATATCGCGGAGAGGTGGAGGCACAGCGCCGATACTCAAGAATCCTGCTGTACGTCTCATTCTTCCCGCAGCTCATAGCTGGCCCCATAGTGAAATATCACGACATAGAGCTTCAAATGGCTGAGCGATCGGCGAGTATGGAAGACACGGCTGTTGGTCTGAGACGATTCTGTTTGGGTCTCGCCAAAAAGGTTCTCATTGCAAATACGATGGCCGCTACCGCCGATTCGTTGCTCGGACTGTCTTCCTCTGCGCTAAACGCCCCTTGTGCCTGGTTGGCTGCCTTCGCATACCTCATGCAAATATACTTTGACTTTTCCGGGTATAGCGACATGGCGATTGGTCTTGGTCGTATGTTCGGATTTCACTTTAAGGAGAACTTCGACCATCCCTATGCGTCAACGAGCATAAAAGAGTTCTGGAGGCGCTGGCACATTAGCCTATCCACCTGGTTGCGGGAATACCTGTATTTCCCATTGGGCGGAAACAGGAAAGGTCGTACGAGGGCGTGGATAAATAGGATTATCGTATTCTTTCTCTGTGGGCTGTGGCACGGGGCCAACTGGACATTTGTGGTTTGGGGCCTTTGCCATGGCATGCTCTTACTTCTGGAGGACGTCGTACCATTGCGGAAGTTGCCACGGGCGTTGGGGCACGTGTATACGATACTGTTCGTAATGATTACGTTTGTCATCTTTAGATGCGACACCTTGGGTGAGGGAGCTAACGTAATACGGACGATGTTCATTGGCTGGAGCTTTAGCACCGCTTCCACCGTAGCGTTTATGGAGCAACTCACACCTGTGTTCATCGTAACGTCCGTCTTGGCCATTGCCTTGGCGGGATCATTGCCCTGCAAAGTTAGGGAAATTGTCACAAAGGCCAGCACGAAATCGGATAAGAGAGTCGCGATCGTATGCTATGCGAGCTCATTTGTGCTGTTGGTGGCCTGCATGCTTACGCTATCGAGCGGAACGTATAACCCATTCATCTACTTCAGGTTCTAGGAGGGAGGTAGAACATGGAAGAGAATTCGTCCAAGAGAGCTCGGCACATGAGAAAAGACGTGTCTTTGGAAGACCCAATGCCTGAGCATACGGCGCGGGAAGGGAACAACCATGGCGTGTACATCGTATTTGTGGTTGCCGTTTTAGTAGTGCTGGCAATGCCGCTCGCGTGCATGCCATTCGCACACGAAAACGCCGCAACGGAAAAGCGCGACCTTGCGCCTGCGCCCCAACCCGTGATCGACGGAAAACCCAACCTGAACCTCCTGTCGGATGCTGGTAACTATTTTAACGACCATTTCGCGTTTAGAAACATAATGGTTGATGCCAATGCGACAATACGACAAAAGCTATTTCTTACGAGCGCAACACAGAACGTTATAGTGGGATCGGACGGATGGCTTTATTACGCGGGAACGTTAAACGATTATCAACGACGCAATCGTATGAGCGATCAGGCGCTCAGAAACGCTTGCACGAACCTTCACCTCATGCAGGAATACTTCGAAAGCCAGGGAAAGGCATTTCTTCTGGCCGTGGCGCCCAACAAGAACGGTTTGTATCCAGGGCATATGCCTTATTATGAGATTCCAGGCGAAGGGGAGTCAAACTTAGAGCGCCTCACGCCACTGCTACAACAGTCGGGGATCCATTACGTGGATCTTTATGCGGCTTTTAGGTCAAAAGACGAAGTGCTCTACTTCAAGCGGGACTCCCACTGGAACGACGAGGGAGCAATGCTTGCATATAACGAGATAATGACTGCGCTTGGACGGAAGTCAATAGATCCGTCTACCCTGGAACAGGGGAAGGCGAAGCACACCGGAGACGTCGATTCAATGCTTCACCCAGTCTTTCCCGACCCAGAGGAACAGCGGGTCGCGGATCTGAGTAGTGCGTATCGATTTACCAGCGAATCCACTGACGTCGAAGAAAACTATTTCGTTACCGCAAGCGAAAGCGCGGAGAATGGCACCTCTCTCATAATGTATAGAGATTCATTTGGAAACAACCTCATCGCCCCATTTGCCGCCTCCTATGCACAGGCGGTGTTTACCAAACTCGTGCCGTACGACATGAGCGAGCGAATGTGTGCCTTTGCAAAAGACGTGGTTGTGGAAAGGACTGAGCGTCACCTCGCGTACTTCTCGACGAATCCGCCTTACATCTTGGCTCCCGAGAGGAATATACAGGAGTCGGTTGGAGATGCTGCTGGAACGGCCTCCATGCGCACGACGGAGAACGGCCCCTACATGGTTGTGGAAGGGAATCTTGAAGGCCTGGACTTGGATAAGGTAGGGCATGTATACGTTCGCGTGTCGTTGGAGGACGGCTCAAAGAAGACGTATGAGGCCTTCCGCGTTTCGGCTTCCAAAGACGAGGGAAACGATTTCGAAGGCGACGTCCAGAAGGATGACAACATAATTGTGGGCGATGGCGGATACAGGTGCTATTTGGACAAGGCAGATATCAGCGCGAAAGCCCTGGAATCGGCAGAGGTAATGGTAGATACCCAGAATGGGCTGCAACACGTAAACGCTCTATATCAATCTGCAGAGAAGCCCAATTGATGATAGAATTCTTTCCATTCAGCAACATTGTAGGTAGCTATAAAAGACCGTGAAAGGAATCAATATGCAAAAGAAAAAGATCGGCGCTTGCTTGGCCGCGGGAATGCTTACGGTGGGTCTCGTAGCGTGTGGCGCACAACAACAGAGCAGCGTGTCGTCCGAAAAGGCCGCTGAGCAAAAGACAGAACAGACAACCAAGGCTGAGGACAAGCGACAAGTGCTAGGCAAACAAGGTGAGAATTCGGTGGAAGTCGCATTGACGAATGGCCTCAATGCAAACGTCACCGAGCTGAACGTACGGGTGACGGGCGATAAGAAATACGGAGAAAACCTTATCGCAAAGGGTGGCAAAGTCGCCAAGGCCGAAGAAGTCCGTTTGTTCTTGGAAAAGCAGAAGGACAATAACGCAAAGGTTGACATTCGCGTTATGCAAGAGGGCAAGAAGGAGGCGACCGAGTTCGCATCTGTACCCATTGCGTCGGTTGCGAGCATGAAGCTCATGGAAGCGGACGGGGTCGCTTACGTTGAATACACCGACGCAAAGGGTAAAACGGCGTCAACCAAAGATGCGGCAATAAAGGCAAAGAAGAAGGCGGAAGAGGAAAAGGCGAAAGCGGAAGAGCAGAAGGCAAAAGAATCCAATGACCAAAGCCAGGATGTGAGCGCCGAGGCTGGCGCAGGCGCAGCGGCGGCAGTAGCGAGCTCAGACGATGGTAACGAGGGCTACTCCGATGGTGGCGACACCGAGTACGTCTCGTACGAGTCTGCATCGGCGCCCGAGCCCGAGCCCGCACCGGCAGCCGAGCCTGCACCGGCGCCCGAGCCCGAGCCTGCTCCGGCACCCGAGCCTGCTCCGGCTCCCGAGCCCGCGCCGGCAGACAATGGCGGATCGGGTCAGCAGTCTGGGGATGCATGCCAAGGGGACGTTGTACTAAGGAACTAAATTTCATAGCTGGCAATGAGAATCTCAAAGTGAAAGGAAGCAAATGCTTGCAACAAAGAGTAAGGCCCTAGCGGTCCTGCTGTCAGTATCATTGGCGCTAAGCAACGTATCGCCATTATGCGCATATGCAAACGAAAAGATAGGAGATTCTCAGGCTGTCAGTGGGCAGACATTGCAGAACGCTTCGAATCCTGCAGAAACAGTAGAGGGCGAGAAAGCCGACGGGGCTGACGCCGAGC
>CADCPM010000062.1 GCA_902803315.1 uncultured Coriobacteriaceae bacterium | reverse complement strand
CCCAAGATCAAGTTCGAGATAGTCGTATCGACCTCGCAATGGGCGGAGCGTGCGATTAACGCCATACGCAAGGCCGCGTATTCCGGCAACCCCGGCGACGGTAAGATATTCTGCTACGAGATTCAGCGGGCCATCCGCATCCGTACGGGAGAAGAGGACGTGGAGGCAATAACTCCTGCACCATCAAGCTAGGGAACCTGCTCGGGAATAGCTCTTACGTTTCCTGCCCCTAAAGAAGCGTCAAATCCTTTCGGCACCATGGGAAAGCGCCGTGCTCAAACAGTCCTCGTTCCTGCGGAACTGCGCGCGGCTGCTTTCCATGGCGCCTTGCGGATTTGACGCTTCTTTAGGGGCAGGTTACGTTTTAGTGCGCCGCACGGCCGACGATGACCGTGCGGCGCCTATCTCTCTTACGCCACGTTGCCCGGAGCATCGGGTGATGCGTATCAACAAGGGCATCTCGCTCGCGCGCTTTTGGAAGCCCACGCTACGCCAGCAGCGTGCGCAGGCGTTCGGCAGCTTCCAGCGTGTTCTCGCGGCTCCCAAAGGTGGAGAAGCGAAAGTGCCCTTCTCCGCACGAGCCGAATCCCGCTCCAGGAGTACCCACAACTTGTATCTCGCTCAGCAAGTAGTCGAAGAACTGCCAGCTATCCATTCCGCCTGGGCACTCGAGCCACAGGTAGGGAGCATTCTTGCCTCCACAGTACCAAACGCCCACCTCGTCGAGTGCCTGCATGAGGATGCGCGCGTTCTCCTTGTAGTAGCGCAGGTTCTCCTGAATCTGGCGCTGCCCCTCGGGGGTAAAGACGGCGGCAGCGCCCTTTTGAAGAACGTACGACACGCCGTTTGTTTTGGTGGTGCGGTTGCGCACCCACATGTCGTTGAGACGCATCCCTCCTCGCACGAGCTCCTTCGGGATGACGGTGTAGCCCGCTCGCGTTCCCGTGAAGCCCGCGGTTTTGGAAAGCGAGCAGATCTCGATGGCGCAGCTCCTGGCACCATCGAGCCCCATGATGCTGCGAGGCAGGTTGTCGTCTTCAATAAAGGCCTCGTAGGCGGCATCAAAGAGGATGACCGATCCATGTTCGTTGGCAAAATCCACCCATCGCTGGAGTTGATCCTTGCCAAACACCGCACCCGTGGGGTTGTTGGGGGAGCACAGATAAATGAGGTCGGCCTGCACTTCCTCGCTTGGCTCGGGCAAGAAGCCGTTCTCCCTTCCGGAAGGCAGGTGCACGATTCTGCGACCTGCGATTACGTTGGCGTCCACGTATGCCGGATAGGCAGGTTCGATCACGAGTGCCGAGCTCGAGCGATCGAAGAGGTCGAGGATGTCGCCCAGCTCGTCACTTGCGCCGCTCGAAACGAACACTTCGTCGTCCTTTAGCTCGATGCCATGCGCGCGATAGTGGTTTGCGATGGCCTGGCGCAGGAAGGGGGCGCCGCATTCGGGTTGATAGCCCTTAAAGCTCTCCTTGGCCGCCTGTTCGTTTACCGCCTCGTGTAGGGCGGCAATGACGGCATCGCAGAGCGGTAGCGTAACGTCGCCAATGCCCAGGCGCAATATGCTCTTGTTTGGGTTTGCCCGCTGGTAGGCGGAGACCTTCTGCGCGATGTGCGCAAAGAGATACGAGTCTTTTAGATCGGCATAGTGTCTGTTGAGTGCGATCATAGAACAACCTCTCCTTCGTAGACGGTCGTGGCGGGTCCCGTCATGGTTACCTCGAAATCGTCGTCTATCGTCACGTGCAGAGGCCCTCCGTCAAGGTGAACGGTAACGGGGGTGCCAAAAGCGCAATAGCCCTTGCTCACCGCCGCTGCAACCGAGGCGCATGCGCCGGTTCCGCAGGCCATCGTAATGCCGCTGCCTCGCTCCCACACGCGCATGCGCAGCTCGCTATTAGACAAGACCTGCACGAACTCCACGTTCACGCCACCGGGGAAGAGCTCGTGATGCTCCACAAGGGGACCCATCGTGTTAATTGGCGCTGCGTTGGCATCCTCCACGAATACGACCGCGTGGGGATTTCCCATCGAAGCAGGCGTGCACACAAGTCTGGAGCCATTGACCACAAGTGCCATGTCGTCTTTAACGGCTGCCTTGCCCATGCCTACGGTCGCTTGGCATACCTTGCCGTCGTGCACCTCTAGGCCGAGCGTCTTTATTCCCGAAAGCGTCTCTATGGACAGCGTGGTCTTTGTGGTGTGGCCCTTGTCGAAGACGTATTTGCCTACGCAACGGATTCCGTTCCCGCACATCATGGCCTCGCTGCCGTCCGCATTGAAAATGCGCATCTTGAAGTCGGCAACATCTGAGGGACTGATGTAGATCATCCCGTCCGAGCCTGCGCCAAAGTGGCGGTCCGAGAGCTGTGTTGAGAGCTCAGCGATGTTTGGCGGAACCTCGCCAAACACATACAAGTAGTCGTTTCCCAGCCCGTGCATCTTGGTAAAGTGCATGTTTTCTCCTGTCTATTGAAATGCGGATAGCGGGAGCGGAAGCAGGTGCATCGCTACCCAGCATCAATGTGGGCGAGTGACGTGGCAACCTCGGCCGCGCAGGCGAGACCGTCGGCAAGAGCGTTTACTACCAGCGACGAGCCGCTGCGGCAATCGCCTGCCACGAATACGGGGGTTCCGTGACTGGTTTGCGCATGATGCGTTCCGCCTGCGACCTGCGGAAGACCTCGATCGTCCTCCATATAACGCACGCCCAGCGCCTCAAATACGTTTGAATTGGGTCCCACGAAGCCCATTGCGATCAGGACGAGCTGGGTAGGCAGTACACGTTCGCTTCCATCTACACTCACTGGCTTACCCGATGCCCAATCAAGCGATTCCACACGCAGGCCGCACACGCATCCGTTCTTACGTAGGACCTCAAGCGTGTTGGTTGCCCACTGACGTGGGTCCTTACCGAATACGGTGGCTGCCTCCAGCTGTCCGTAGTCATCCTTGCGCACGTTAGGCCACTCCGGCCATCCGTTCTGCGCGCTACGGGTTGCGGGAGGCTCGGGAAGGAACTCGATCTGCGTTACGCTTGCGGCGCCCTGGCGTAAGGCCGTGGCCACGCAGTCGGTGCCCGTATCGCCTCCGCCAACGACTACCACGTCGAGTCCATGTGCGCTCACCTGTGGCTCGTTGCCGCCGAGCAATGCCTTGGTTGCATCCGTAAGGTAGTCCACGGCAAGCACCACGCCTGCAGAGTCTGCGCCCGGGACGCATAGGCTCCGGGCGTTGCGCGCTCCCGTGGCCACCACGACGGCGTCGTGGGCGGCAAGGAGCTCCTCGGCCACGGCTGGTTTGGCGGCGTCGGCGTTGCAGCGTACTTGTATGCCGCATGAGCGCATGAGCTCTACGCGTCGTTCGACGACGCTCTTGGGCAGTTTCATGTTGGGGATACCGTACATGAGCAGGCCCCCCGCACGGTCGTCTTTCTCGACCAAGGTAACGCGCATGCCCCGACGGGCAAGCTCCCAGGCACACGCCAATCCGGCGGGTCCGGAGCCGATTACGGCAATGCTCGGTGCCTCCTCATGCGGTTTCGAAAAGGACAGTGGACCTCCCACCCGCTCCCACGCATGATCGGAGATGGCGCGCTCGTTGTCGCGTATGGCCGTTGCCTCGTCGTGAAGACCAAGGTTGCACGCCGCTTCGCAAAGTGCCGGACAAACGCGTCCCGTGAACTCGGGAAAGGGGTTGGTGAGCAGAAGTCGCTCATATGCCTCGTCCCACAGTCCCCGGTATGCCAAGTCGTTCCACTCGGGGATGAGGTTGTGCAGGGGGCATCCCGACGCGCGTGCACTCCCAAACGATGCGCCCGTTTGGCAAAACGCCACTCCGCAATACATGCAACGGCTCGCTTGCAGGCGCTGTGCCTCTTCCGCCAGGGGTTCTGCCAACTCGTTAAAGTCTCTAAGGGAATCAGGCGCCTTGCGCATCTTGTGTTCCCGCCGTGCCACCTCAAGATAAGCTCCTGGTTTGCCCATCGCTCACGCCTCCTTTCGCAGCGATTCGAAGGCCAGCTCAACTGCCTCCACACGACTCATGCCTCGTACTTGCTCGCGATCGGCCTGCTCCATGATGAGACGATACTCGTGCGGAATAACCTTCACGAAGTGGCGCCTCGCATCGGCAAACTGGTACAGAAGCTTTATGCCCCGTGGGCTCGCCGTGCGTTCCACATGCTCCTCGATGAGCTTGCGCACGTGCTCCAGCTCGCCGTCCGTGGGCCGTACCAGCTCCACCATATCGTGGTTGCAGTTGTATTCCAGCGTGCGAAGCTCGTCGTATACGTAGGCCACTCCGCCACTCATGCCGGCCGCAAAGTTCGCGCCCACTTCTCCCAGCACCACGGCAATACCGCCGGTCATGTACTCGCAGCCGTGGTTGCCCACGCCCTCCACCACCAGCGTGGCACCAGAGTTGCGCACGCCAAAGCGTTGGCCGGCAAGTCCGTTTACGAAGCCCTTTCCGCTTGTGGCCCCATAGAAGGCAACGTTGCCCACGCTTACGTTCTCGTCGAACTTGTACGTGGCACGTGTTGAGGGGCGCACCGACACGATGCCACCCGAAAGGCCTTTGCCAACATAGTCGTTGGCGTCGCCCTCTATGTTGAGCGTGATACCATGCGGAAGAAAGGCGCCAAAGCTTTGCCCACCCGAACCCACGCAGTCGATGGTTATGGCTCCCTCGGGCAGCCCCTCGGGGTGCGAGGCCGTAACCGCCGCTCCAAGCATGGTGCCTACGCAACGGTTGACGTTGTCGATGTCGGCGTGTAGGCAAGCTGGAATCATATGCTCGCGTGCGCTGGAGGTATAGGGTATGAAGAGCGTCGCGTCGAGCGTGCGTTCCAAGCCAAGGTCCGCTGCCATCTGTGGGAGGAAGCGTACGCCGTCCGCCCCGTCTATGTCTTCGGCGAGCTGCGGCTTGGCGCAGTGGAGCAAAGCCGAAAGATCGCAAGAGTTTGCCTTGGGGTGCCCCTCCACCTTAATCTGTCGCAGGCATTCGGGGTGGCCTACCATTTCGTCTACGGTACGGAAACCCAACTGGGCCATGTGTTCGCGTAAGTCCTGCGCTACGAAGGTCATGAAATTCACCACGTGCTCGGGCTTGCCCATAAAGTGGCATCGTAGGCGTTCGTCTTGGGTGCAGATTCCCACGGGACAGGTATCCTGCTGGCAGTCGCGTTGCATAAGGCAGCCCAGTGCCACCAGCGGCATCGTTGCAAAGCCAAATTCTTCGGCGCCCAACAGCGCTGCCACGGCAACATCGTGGCCGTCCATGAGCTTGCCGTCGGCCTCAAGTATGACGCGTGAACGCAGACCGTTTTGTAGCAACGTCTGCTGTGTCTCGGCCAGTCCCAGCTCAAGGGGTAGTCCGGCGTGGTAGATGGAGTCGCGGGGCGCAGCGCCGGTGCCGCCGTTGGAGCCCGAAACAAGAATCTTCGCTGCTCCTCCCTTGGCGACGCCGGTGGCGATGGTTCCGACCCCTGCCTCGCTTACCAGCTTTACCGAAACGCGTGCCTTTGGATTGGCGCACTTCAGATCGAAGATGAGTTCCGCAAGGTCCTCAATGGAATAGATGTCGTGGTGCGGCGGAGGAGAGATAAGGCTCACGCCTGGTGTGGAGTTGCGTATTTTTGCAACCCAGGGCCATACCTTGCGTCCTGGTAGGTGTCCGCCCTCTCCAGGCTTTGCACCTTGGGCCATCTTGATCTGAATCTCAATTGCACTGCTCAGGTAGCGACTCGTCACGCCGAATCGTCCCGATGCCACTTGTTTGATGGCGGAATTCATGAGGTCGCCCGTGGGTAGGGGAGTCTCGCGCATGGGGTCTTCTCCGCCCTCACCCGTATTGGAACGCCCTCCAAGCCGATTCATGGCTATGGCAAGGCATTCGTGCGCCTCTTTGGAGAGCGAGCCAAAGCTCATGGCACCCGTGTTGAAGCGACGCACGATGCTCTGCACTGGTTCCACCTCGTCCAGGGGAACGGGACCCGTTGGTAGCGGTACCAGCTCAAGCAAGTCACGCAGCAGGATCGCACGACCTGGCTGGCGTATCTCTTGTACGTACTCTCCGAAGAGCTTGTAGCTTCCCGTGCGGCATGCACGCTGTAGCTTGTAGATTGCCTGCGGAGTAATAAGATGCTCCTCGGTGCCAGGGCGCCACTTGGTGATGCCTGAGCTGGCCAGTTGGTTTGGGGCGGGGGAGAGCTGAAGAGAGCAGGCTTTACGGTAGCGCTCGTCGAGTTCGCACTGGATGCCTTGTAGGTCCAAGCCGCCAATTCTGCTGGTCGTTCCCTCAAAGCATCTTTTTACCAGCGTGTTTGCCAGGCCCACGATTTCGAAGATCTGGGCGGAGTGGTAGCCTTGCATGGTGGATATGCCCATCTTGCTCATGATGGACACGATTCCTGCCTTCACGGCGCTGTCGTAGCGGGCCACAGCCTCCTCTACCGGAAGATCCAAGGCCTTCCGCGCCACAAGATCCTCAATGCAATCATGTGCAAGATAGGGATGGATGCCGCTGGCCGAATAACTCACGAGGGCGGCGAAGTCGTGCGGAGAGATGGCGTCTCCTGCCTCAACCACGATGTCGGTGAGCATGCGCGTTCCAGCGCGGATAAGACTGTTGTGTACGCTGCCCAACGCGAGCAGCGATGGTATGGGAACCTCGTCCTCGTTTGCACGATCCGAGATTACCACGATGTTGGCTCCCTCGCGCACGGCCTCCTCCACCTGTGCGTCGAGCGCATCGAGCGCATGCTCCAGCGCTTGCGGCTCACCGGTGGCGGGGTAGGCGGCCCTAAAGCGCCTTACCATAAATCCCACGCGACGCATGCCACAAATGCGTTCGAAGTCGTCACGCGACAGTATGGGGCCCGCGAGCCTCACGAGGCGGCATGAGTCTCGACTGTCTTCCAGCAGATTGCCGTGGTTTCCCAAATACAGCACGTCAGACGTTACCAAGCTCTCGCGCAGCGCATCGATGGGTGGGTTTGTTACCTGCGCAAAGAGCTCGTTGAAGTAGTCGAAGAACGAGCGCGGATGCCTTGACAGCACGGCTAGCGGCACGTCGGTGCCCATGGACGCCAGAGGCACATTGCCCGTCTGTGCCATGGGACGCACGACTTCTTCCACGTCGTCAAAGTAATAGCCATGCCGGGCGAGCCTCTGTGTGAGGGTTACGTTGGCGTCGATTGGGGGTTGCTCCTCGCGTTGTACTGGTAGGTCGGTAACGTTTACGGTCTCGGAATTAAGCCAGCTTCTGAACGGCTTCATGGCAGCATAGTCGTTGCGCAGCTCGTCGTTGAAAAGCACCCTTCCTTGGGCGGGGTCTACCAAGAGCATTTGGCCAGGGCCAAGGCATCCCGCTTGCAGGATAATGGCGGGGTCTATGTCTATGGCACCAACCTCGCTCGAGAGGATGAGCCGATCGTCGCGTGTTACGTAGTAGCGCGCCGGCCGCAATCCGTTGCGGTCGAGCACCGCTCCCATGCGAATGCCGTCGGAAAAGGCGATGGCGGCTGGACCGTCCCAAGGTTCCATAAGCATGGACTGGTAGGCGCCATAGCAGCGTCTGGCGTCCGACAGGTGCTCTGCGCGCTCCCATGGTTCGGGAATCATGAGCGTCATCGCGCGTGCCAGGTCGCGCCCGTTCATCACCAAGAACTCCAGTACGTTGTCGAGGATAGCCGAGTCGGATCCCTCGCGGTTTATAACAGGCAGAACCTTCTTGATGTCGCGGCCTAGCACTGGCGAATAGAGATGCGGCTCTCGGGCGCGTAGGCGATTGACGTTTCCGCGCAAGGTGTTGATCTCGCCGTTGTGAATGATGAGCCTATTCGGATGCGCGCGCTCCCAGCTGGGCGTCGTGTTGGTGGAGTAGCGCGAGTGTACGAGTGCCAACGAGCTTTCGACTGCGGCGTCGTTTAGGTCCAAATAGAAGCGGCGCATCTGCGTGGCCACGAGCATGCCCTTGTATACGATGGTTCGCGAACTCATAGAGCATATGTAGAAGATCTTGTCCTTTAGCTCAAAGGACACGTCAGCGCGCTTCTCTATGGTGCGACGGCACACATAGAGCTTGCGCTCGAACTCCTCACCGGCGGCAACGCCTGCTGGCCGCGACACGAAAGCCTGCAGAATCGTGGGCATGCAGGCACAGGCCGTTGCGCCCAGGTCGTGGTCGTCCACCGGCACATCGCGCCAGAAGAGCACGGGCACGCCCTCGGCGGCGCAGCCATCCTCGAAGATTCTACGCGCGTCGCGCACGCCCCGCTCATCCTGTGGGCAGAAGATCATGGCCACGCCGTAATCGCTCTCGTCGGGTAGTAGGTGTCCGCACTTCTGCGCCTCCTTACGGAAGAAGCGGTGCGGCACCTGAAAGAGGATGCCCGCACCGTCGCCGGTGTTGGGCTCCAATCCCTTTCCTCCACGATGCTCAAGGTTAACGAGAACCGACAGTGCATCGTCCACCATGCGGTGCGAACGCTCGCCCTTAAGATGCGCAAGCGCCCCGATGCCACAGGCATCGTGTTCGAACTCCGGTTGGTGTAGCCCTTCGTACATGGCGCCTCCTTCGCAAGATACCAAAGATGCATTGGGAAATTATAGATTTGGGGGACGCACGTGCAGTATTGGGGCCAACTCTTCTTTGACTTGTGACGGGGGCGATACGCTATCGTGAGAATGCGGAAGCCTCCGTGAAACGTATGAGAAATCCAAGCGCAGCACTTGTGTTGCATACTCTCCATATAAGCCAAGAAGGAGGTGCGACTATGGTCGAGACGGTCTACTCTGCGGCACTCCCCGTTGGCGAGAAGCTCCTGGTCCAGAAAAACTGCCTGCTCGGCCATCGTCGCGCTGGTCGGCGCGTTGCCATTGTTACGGGCATGCATGGGGACGGGCTGGCAGGTCAGTTTGTTGCCTACGAGCTCATACGCCGCCTGAACGAGAGTCCCTCTAAGCTCAGGGGAATGGTGGATGTGTATCCGGCGCTCAATCCGCTTGGGTTATCGGCGCGGACGCACGGTGTCCCGCAGTTTGACATTGACCTCGATCGCTCGTTTCCTGGCAACGCAAGCGGTAACCTCACAGACGCCTTAGCGTCGGCAGTGTTTGAAGACGTCGTTGGTGCCTCCGCATGCGTCATAATCCAATCGTCCGATTCATTCGTGCAAGAGGTTTCCCAAGCGCGCATTGATGAGGGTGACTCGAGTTCGCTTATGAGGATTGCGTCGTTGCTAAACGTACGGCTCATCTGGTTACAAGAGTCAGCACCAACCCTTCGGTCGACCCTTGCACATGCGCTCAACGAGCGGGGCACGCCAGCGTTCGTCGTTCGGCTCGGATCGAACGTGAGCCAAGCCGAAAACGAGGCGGTGTGGATCGTGGAAGGTATCCTTCGGCTGCTTAAGGAGCTTCGCGTTTGGTCGGGTTCCACTATAGACCTGCCAGCTCCCATGGTTTCGAGTGGCGACGACGTGGTTACACTGCTTGCCGATGAGCCAGGGCTCTTCTTGCCTCGCATTGAGTGTGGCGCACAGGTTCGGCGCGGACAGGTGCTGGGCCTCGTCGTAGACTCGCTGGAAGGAGTCGTGAAGAGCGAGCTCAAGGCGCCCTGTTCGGGCCTTCTGTTTTCCTTACGCACGTATCCAATAGTATATCCGGGCTCTTTGCTCGCACGAATCTTGGAGGGCTAACATGAGACGTGGCGTCATATACCACATCGATGTGCCTCATCGCAGCCCCATGCGCATACGCGGATTCGAGTTTGGGGACGAACAAGGCGATCGTTGCTGTGCCATCATAGGCTCAATGCGCGGAAACGAGGTCCAGCAGACCTTCATCTGCTCGACGCTGGTTTCGCTCCTCGCGAAAATCGAGCGTGAGGGAAGGATTACGGGGAAGAAGAGCGTTCTCGTGATCCCTTGCGTGAACCCCCTCTCCATGAACGTGCAGCAGCGATTCTGGCCAGGAGACGGCTCCGACATAAACAGGAGCTTTCCTGGCAATAGGAACGGCAGGAGTGCAGAGCGCATCGCAGCGTCAATTATGGGTGTGGCGCGGCTCTTCTCCTATGGAATCCAGATGTGCAGCTTCAACCAGTCCGGCGAGTTTTTGCCGCATGTACGCATTGCCCGCCAAGGTCCTATCTCCAATAAGTCGCTTGCGATCGCAAGGGACTTTGGCTTGCCCTATGTGATCCATCGCGATCCAACCCCGTACGATACCGCAACCCTCAACTATGCCTGGCAGGCATGCGGAACGCACGCATTCTCGCTATACAGTCGCGCGACTGCGACGATCGACACCTCCAGTGCCAAGATGGTTGCCCATGCAGTGTTGCGGTTCATGGCCAGGCGGGGAATCATCGAGCCACCAGACGATGCGGACGAGGGGCACACGCACGCGTCGAAAGTTCTGAGCGAGACGGAGCTTATTGACGTGCGCACCGAGCGGTCTTCGGGCTTCTTCGTTTCGTTTGCCTGCGTGGGGGAACGCGTGCGAAAAGGCCAGCGGCTTGGTGCGGTGCTCGATACCATGGATGCGCATACCCTGGAATCCTTGGCGTCTCCTGTGGCGGGACAGGTGTTCTTCGTTCGTTCGGATTCGCTCATCCAACAGCATATGGTGGCATTTCGCATTGCCCCCGAATAGCGCCCCGCGGAAATCCTCACGCAAAGCAGGTCTATTTTTGCCGACACCTCGTAGAAATATCCAAGAAACATGGTCTCTCTACCCTTGTGCGCGTTCTATTTTGCACGAGGAAAGGAGAGTGCCATGGCACAGGACAAGGTAACATCCGAATGGGGTGAGCTGCTCTTTACCGACGCCGACATGAGGGAGCGCCTTCCCAAGCCGACCTACAAGGAGCTTCGGCGCGTCATCGACCAAGGCATGCCGCTTGATATCCACATCGCCAACGAGGTTGCGCACGCCATGAAGGAATGGGCGCTCGAGCACGGTGCCACACACTTTACGCATTGGTTTCAACCGCTGAGCGGCATCACGTCCGAGAAGCACGACAGCTTTCTCACGCTGCAGGACGACGGCAGCATCCTCATGGCCTTTAGCGGCAAGGAGCTGGTGCAGGGAGAGCCGGACGCGTCGAGCTTCCCCAACGGCGGCCTGCGCGCGACCTTTGAGGCGCGCGGATACACGGTGTGGGATCCCACGAGCCCCGCGTTCGTAAAGGACGAGGTCCTGTGCATTCCTACGGCGTTTATCAGCTACACCGGCGAGGCGCTTGACAAGCGGACGCCGCTGCTTCGCTCCGAGATCGCGCTCGAGAGGCAGGCAAAGCGTCTGCTCGCGCTCTTTGGTCGCAGCCCTCGTCGCGTGGTGACCACCATAGGCCCCGAGCAGGAGTACTTCCTCATCAAGGAGGAGGACTACGAAAGGCGACAAGACCTCATCCTTACGGGGAGAACCCTCTTTGGCGCCATGCCGGCCAAGGGCCAGGAACTGGAAGAGCACTACTTCGGCGCCATCCGGCCAACGGTGAGTGCGTTTATGAAGGAGCTGGACGACGAGTTGTGGAAGCTCGGCGTTCCCGTTAAGACCAAGCACAACGAGGTCGCTCCGTGTCAGCACGAGCTTGCCCCCATCTTCGAGCGCGGTTCGCTGGCCATAGACGACAATCTGCTTACCATGGAAAAGATGAAGTTGATCGCCCCCAAGTACGGGTTGGCGTGTCTGCAGCACGAGAAGCCCTTCGAGTATGTTAACGGTTCGGGCAAGCACAACAACTGGTCGATTTCGGCCGACGGGAAAAACCTCCTGGAGCCCGGACCGCATCCCGAGGACAACCTGCAGTTCCTGGTGCTTTTGGCATGCCTCGTGGCGGCGGTGGACGAGCATGCCGACCTCATGCGCGCGAGCGTGGCATCGGCGGGCAACGACCATCGGCTTGGCGCGAACGAGGCTCCGCCTGCCGTCGTATCGGTGTTCCTGGGAGACGCGCTTACGCCCGTGGTTGACGCGCTCATTCGAAAGGAGCAGGCGGAGGTGCACGAGGACGAGGTAGTTGACCTGGGCGTGCCCCAGCTTCCTCCCGTGCTGCGCGACAACACCGACCGCAACCGCACGAGTCCCTTCGCCTTTACGGGCAACAAGTTCGAGTTCCGCATGTGCGGCTCGCAGCAAAACCTGTCGGACCCCAACGTGGTGCTCAATACCGCCGTCGCCGAGCAATGCGAGCGCTTTTGCGATTACGTGGCGGCACGTCAGGATGAGGAGTTCCTAACGGTGGCCATGCGCTTCGTGCGCCACACCCTGCGAGACCACAGGCGCGTCATCTTTGACGGCAATGGGTACTCCAGCGAGTGGGAGGACGAGGCCGAGCGTCGCGGACTGCCAAACCACAAGACGTGCGCCGATGCCCTGCCAGCGCTCATCGACCCAAAGAGCGTCGCTCTCTTCGAGAAGTACGAGGTGCTGAGCGAGGCGGAGATTCACGCGCGCTATGCGGCCAAGGCAGAGCAATACGCGAAGCTCCTGAACATTGAGGCCAACGTTATGGTGCACATGGCCCGACGACAGTACCTCCCAGCCATTATGGGCTTCTCCGACAGCGTTGTGCAGATCGTTTTGAACAGGAAGGCGGTCGGGATAGAAGCAAAGACAGAAGAGGAGCTCGCGCGCAAGCTCGCCGACGGCATCGCAAGCATTAGCGAGCTCACAGGCAGGCTTGAGGACAAGAACGCCAAAGCAGCATCGATAGAAGACCTTGGGAAGCGTGACGAGTACTACCGCGACGAGGTCCTACCCACCATGGAAGCGTTGCGTGCGTCCGTGGATGCCATGGAGTCGATCTGCGCAAAGGAATGCTGGCCCGTTCCCTCCTACAACGACATGCTGTTCTACGTCTGAGGTGGCATTGGCCAAACATTTTGGCAACGGGTCGGCAGCCCTCTAGGTCCTTGAGGCTACGCCGGTGCGTCGAGTGCGGCCTTCAAGAAGATCTGCCATTGGAAAAAGCAGGTCAGGACGCCAATCCTGACCTGCTTTTCCAGCTCCCTTAGTGCGATGAGTAACCCGCAGGGGCGAGTGGTGACGTCCCTACTACGGGCGGCCGTACGCCTTAACGCCCCATTTGTCGACCACCAGATGAAAGTCGTTGGTATAGCCGCATTTGGGGCATTTGAATTCCCCGTCGACGGTCATGTATATGCGCGAATTGCCAGAAGTAATAAACTCCTTTTAGTGGTCGTAAGGACACTCGTAGTAGAAGGAAAAGTCGCCGTTGTCGCCGTATTCCAGCTTGCCCTCTCCGCCTACGATCTCTTCGAGTTCGCCGTCGGTCATTGCGTCCAGCTTTTATCTTCGCCCATGATGCCTCCCAGTCTACCTGAGTCTTGCGTGGCCACGCCCCTTTGGGAGTATGCTTTTAAACGATAGCACATTGAAGGATGGCGAAAAGCAAACAGTGTGTCAGGGGGACGGAGGCGTTGACACATCCACGACCTTCTCGAACTTGAACAGGCCACCGTCCTCGCTGGGATAGTCCCCGGCCTCGTCCTGCGGGAAGTGCGGGTCGGGATGGCGGTCGTTGTAGTACTCGGTAATGTGGAAGCCGCACTTGTTTATGTAGAAGTGGATGTTGCGCCTCTCGTGGTAGGGCGTAACGAGCTCCCATCGCTCGGCGTCCGGATAGCGCGCCTCTATTGCCTGCCAGGCGGCATATCCAAGGTGTGCGTTTTGGTGCTCGGGGTCCACGAAGATGAAGTCGAGCATCTTGCTCGGTCCCTCTCCCGAAACAATGGCGCCTCCAACGGGCTCGCCGTCGCACATGATTTGCAATGCTTCTGCGCCCGTGGCCGCAAGGGATTCGTCCATGTCGCGCTCGGGTGGGATGACCTCGGGAAAGTCGGGAAATGCCTCGACAGCGGCCAGCGTGAACGCCTTTTGCAGTCGCCGTTTGAATGAGGGGATGTCCTTTTCGCGAACGGGCTCGAGCGTGATGGTGGGTGTCATGAGCGGCCTCCTGGTGGGTGTTGGTATATGGGAGTATAGCTTCCTGGAGCTCTCAATCGATTCCTTATCCTTAGAACGGAGTCCTCCGTGCGCTTTTTTGTGCAATGCGTACTCATCGAAAGGCTAAAGCACGCGCTCCATTACCACGAAGGGCACGTGCGGGTCGTCTTGGAGACCTACGTCGAGCACGCTCTCGCCAATAATCACAAAGCCGTTGCTTTGGTAGAGTGCAATGGCCGGCAGGTTGTTGGCCGTCGCGTCGAGCCGGGCGCAGCGCATGCCGCGCTCGCGCGCCATGCTTAGGCATGCGCTCAGCAGTTGTTGAGAGAGGCCCTTGCGGCGCCAGCTCTCGCGTACCACCAACAAGTGGATGACCGCCACGAGCTCGTCGGGAACGCTGACTTGGTATGACAAGTTGTTGTAGTTATGCCCAAGATCGTGGTCGATTCCCACACAGCCCACCAGCACGTTGTTCTCTTCGGCCACGAGCATGCCCCCGTCTTCGACAAGGCCACCGACGAACTCTGGGGTGGGGTGGCCGTTTGAGCGCCAACGGCAATCATACGGTGTGCCCACCATTGCGTCGGCCGTCGCGCGATAGAGCGCCGTTATGCTGCTTAGGTCCTGAGTCGTGGCTTGACGAATGTGCATGTGGCTCCTTTTCTCGAGTGCTGGGCGCTCATTGGAGACATTGGCTATAGGCTTCACAAGGCCTGTGCTATGGCTTCGGCCGTGGGCGGGCATCCCATAACGCACGTCTTGGCTCCCGCGCAGCAGCGTCCGACTCCCAGCCCGTCGAGTTCGCGCCCACGCCATCCCTGGCCAATGTATATGTTTTTGCCCGACGCATCGCCGCTTGCGTACAGCGCTCGGACGAGCGAGGCAAAGCAGGCGGAGCATGCCTGACTCTCATGTACGCCGCGCGTAAGGCGCGCGACGGTGCCGGTGGGAGGGGAGTAGGGCTCGGCATCGTTTGGTTCGTTGAGAAGAACGAGGTCGTCCTCGGACCAGTGAGCCGTGCCAGCGCCGTACTCCTGGGCTAGCCGAACGTAGGGCACCTCATCCAAGTCCAGGCCCATGAGCGCGCACCCATAGGCGTCTATTTGCACGGCATCCGTTCCGGCATACATGCGGTTGGTCTGCACGGGCGTGCCGCCCTCCTCAAAGCAAAGGTCGCCACAAATGCTGTCTACCACCACAAGACCGGGTCGCAGCGCGGCTCCAAGAGCGGCTATGGGCTTTGTGAGGCCCATGGCATGGAAGCGGCGCTTCTCACGATCGGGAATGCAGCCCTTGAGGTTCTTGAGGGCACAAGTCATGCGCGTTTGGCAATGGCCCTTGAGTACGGGAAGGTCTACTAGCAGGCCGGCATCCAGTGCCCTGGCACACAGGGCCATGGGCCCTACCGCCGTTTGCACAGTACGGACCTTGTCTGCCTTGAGGTCGAAGAACGGCACGTCGTAGCGCTTGCACACCTCGTCGTAGCCTGCCGTACGCATGGCACGCAAGGTCTTGTCGCCAACCCAACTGCTCTCAATTACGCTTATGTTTTGCACACCGCATGCGCGAAAGTACTCTATGCAACCACTCAGAACGCCGGGATGCGTTACGGCCCCGGCTTCGGGCGCGCTGGCAAGCACGAGGTTGGGTTTGAGGGCAACCGACCCGTCGCGTGGCACCAGCGCTATGGCATCGCATGCCTGGAGTAGGCTCATGGTCATGCCGTGCGCGTCCGTGCCGAATACCTGCCAAATCGCTCCCATGCGAATGCCCTCCGTTCGTCGAGCTGCTTACGCAAGCATGATAGTACAAACGCGGATGTTCACGGTGCGAATGGGGAGACGCATGCCGCTGCGGTTTTTGGCAGCATGGCGGAGGCATCGCGCACAGTCGCGACCACGACCGCCTTGAGGCCTTGCGACGCAGCAAGAGGACGCCGTACGGGTGAATCGCACTAGTGTCGTGATTCGCGTTCTTCCCGACGGTTTTTTTCCTAAGAACACGTTCGCGCAAACTCGATTAATGGCGTATGCTCATTCATCCACCTACAAATGCTGATTGGGAGGGAGTGTCTCGTGAGCATATGTTTGAGTAATCTTTCCGCTGATGTTGCCCTGGAGCATATTGCCCAAGATCAACTTGAGGTCGGTCCCGCATCGCCAGACCCGTCCTCCTTCGTGTCGAATCCTGCTGCGATCGAAAGTGTCTTGGGGAGCCTTGCCGACAAATTGCCGAGGCCCATAGAGGTTGTTGTGAATGATGCGAGGCAACGCCGGCATGCGTCAGGTGTGGCCTGCCACGTGTGGAACGGCTCGTTGCCATGAACCAGCATCCTTTCGATTGGCGAAGGTCTCTACGTTGCTTCGCCAGAGCTCGTGCTGGCTCAGCAGTCAAGCCAGCTGCACCAGGTGAGTCTGTGCAAATTGCTCGGACGGTATTTGGGCACGTGGTCGCCTCTGAAGGACGAATCTGGGGAGCAACTCAAACGCGCGCCGCTGACGTCCTTTGATGCTCTGAGCGCGTTTCTTCAGGAGGCAGGGCGATTTCGCGGAAAAGATAGCCTCAAACTGGCCATGGCCTATACCTGCGATGGCGCCGCTTCCGCACCCGAGACGTCTCTTCAGCTGGCATTGTGCCTTCCCCCAGAGCTTTATGGGTTAAACCTTGCGCAGCCAATCATGAACTATGAGGTCGATCTTTCTGCGGAGGCAAAGACGCTATATCCTGCGAACTCGATTCGCATTGACTTGTGCTGGCACAACAAGAAGTTTGGACTTGAGTATCAGGGATCGGAGCATGGCAACCGACTGGGTGCAGACTACGCCCGCTCGTATGCGGCGCACGTGGAGGGCTACGAATTGTTATTCGCGGCAAAAGAGCAGCTCTCGAGTGTGGCGCAGATGTTTTACATTGCTAGGGAGGTGGCAAGGCACATTGAAAGTGACGTGGATACGGCATTGTGGCCTACGGAAGACGAACTGCAAGAGCTTTTGGACATATTGGGCGGTCGGAAGCATCCAAAACCCCTGACGAACGCAGAGCTTCGCGCGCGTCGCGCATGTTCGAGGGCCCAGCAACGTGGTGCTCGCGCCCGTGGCAGTACACATCTCACAACATAGGTATAGCATATGAGCATAATACCAGCTCATAGGGATTCGTTTGACTTGCTATTTGTAGATGTGAACTCATGGAAGGATCTACGAGTTCACATCTACAAATCATATTGCAGAAGTTCAACAAAATGCCTGATAAATTGCTCGTGGGTTTTCGTGTTCGTGTAGATGTGAACTCTCGTAGGACATAATTGAGTTCATATCTACGAATATGGCCGAAAACGACTTAGGAATGCGGCTCGCTATTCGTGCAGCTCGAGCGGAAGAGGCTCGGACTGGATTCCTTTTCCGCTTGAAGGGGCCAGCCGTACGGGTATCCCCCACGTGCGCCTCGCTAACCGAAACAAGGCAATGCCGTGGAGGTGCCCGTTGCGTTGTGGCCGGTGAGCGTGCGGATAAGCTGGAATCGCGAGCAGTGCTTTAGGTTCAGAAGAAGGATTGTGCCCAGCCGAGCCAACAGATTCCCTGGTGTGCCTAAGCTTGTTGGTGGGAAGCGCCGGTAGGTAGAATCCGCATGCGATCAAGGGCGCGATTCCAAGCGTTGGAGTCGCGCCCTTAGCATGTTTGGCCACCCGTCTTATCGTGGCTTCCTGGTAACGTGCCCTTAGGCTAGGCTTTTGGAGAACCGGTCGGCAGCCTTCATGGCGTCCACCACATCGGCCGGCGTGACCTCAAAGGGCATGTTGCCCATGGTGTCGTCCGGTGCACAGGCTGCCGTCGCAGCGACGAGCAGGCGTTTGTCGTCCGCGTCCGCAAGTCCGAGCTCGCCCAACGTGGTGGGAAGCCCGCAGGCTTGGCAGAATCTCGTGATCTCGATGAGGTCGTCCAGTGGGCAGTTCTCAAGTTGCAGCTCGGTTAGCAGGCCAAAGGTAACCTTTTCGCCATGCAGGAGCGTGTGCGTCTCCTCGAGCTTGGTGAGGCCGTCGTGTATGGCGTGCGCCGCGGCAAGGCCGCCCGACTCGAAGCCGATGCCAGAGAGGAAGGTGTTCGCTTCGACTATGTTCTCGAGGGCGGGCGTACAGGCGCCTACCTCGACGGCCGCCTTTGCCTTGAGGCCGTCGGCGAGCAGCGTTTCGCGGCAGAGCCTAGCGATTGCCATACCGCCTAGCGTGGCACGGTGCCCGCTCATGGTGATGGCGTTCGAGCGCTGGCAGGCAGCGGCCTCGTAGTAGGTGGCAAGCGCATCGCCGATGCCGGCCATGAGAAAGCGCGCTGGCGCGTGTGCGATCACGTTGGTGTCCATGATTACCATGTCGGGATTCTTGGGTAGCGGAAGGTAGCGATCGAAGGAGCCGTCCTCGTGGTAGATGACGGAGAGGCGAGAGGTCGGGGCGTCGGTGGAGGCCACCGAGGGTACGATGATTACGGGCAGGCCCGCGTAGTGAGCGACAGCCTTGGCGGTGTCGAGCGTCTTGCCGCCGCCGATGCCAAACACGACGTCCGCTCCCTCGAGTGCGCTCCCGTGGTGCTCGATCTCTGCCTGCGAGCACTCGCCGCCAAATGTGCTGAGTGTGTATGCGACAGATGCTTCCTCGAAGCTGCCAACGATAAGGTCTTGATAGGTGCGGGCGTTGAACGGGCTCACGATGAGGTACGCTTCATGCGCGTCGAACGTACTCGCGTGCGTAGCAAGCCGGCCCATCTCTCCCTTCCCTTGCAGATATGTTCCGGGTGCGCAAAGTGCCTTGGCCATGATGGCTCTCCTTTCGATTGACGCTGGCGATAAGAGCGTACCAATTGCAACGGTGGAGCTTTTCTCCATGATAGACTCCTCAATTTTAGAAGAAAGCCTCGACGCCCTTGTCCACGCAGGGCTGTTGGTACCGACTAAGGGCCTTTCAAGACTGCGGGTGCGCCTCGCGGTAAACCGGTCATGCACATGGCGCCTGGGACCGTACGCCAACGTGACTGAAATTGAGATTGCTTGAGGTGAGGTTTCAAGGGATGCCCGCTGAAAGGCTATGATGGGTTTTAGTCTGATTGGAAGGAAGGATGTCGTGGGACAAGAACGCCAGCACGAATGGCTCGAAGAGATGCTCATGGTGAGCACGTCCGTTGTGCCAGCCGAGCTAATCGAGCAGGTCATGGCCGATTCGCGTTGTCCCGCTTTCGGACCTCTGCATCACTATGCGGTAGGAGCGGTGCTGCTTGCGTGCTGGCGCAATGCTGAGGTCTCGTCCAATCGGGACGAATTGCTACACGCGGACCTCGTGGAGATGGCCGTTCGCTCGTCGAGCGTTCCGGGAGCCACGTGCGCATGCTGGGGCATCTGTGGGGCTGCGGTTTCGGCGGGTATGGCATATGCTATCGTGCGACACAACGCGCCGCTCGTAGACGAGGGTTGGCAGGAGGGTCAGCTCCTGGTTTCGGATTTGCTCGCACGCATCGCACGATCGGGAAGCCCGCGCTGCTGCAAGCGAGACTCCCGAGTGGCCGTCTCAGCCGCGATACCGTACTTCAACGCCCTAGGTGGGCCTCGATTGTTGGAATGGGATCAAACGCCATCTTGTGCGGTGCATAAGAAGAACGCTGTTTGCATGGGTTCTCGATGCCCGTACTTTCCGAGGGAAAAGTAGTCTGTGTCGTTCGGATGATTGGTGCAAAAGACTGTCCCCTTTTGCACCGCAAGCCCATGGACCTTCGAACAGAGTTATATTGAATGCGGTAGAAAACGAATTGAACGCAAAGGAAAGTACATGGGCAAACGTGACACACAAATACTCGAGGTGCTTACGTCACAGGAAAAGGTCGAGGTCGCTCTGCTCGCGCAGCTGTTGGGGGTCTCCGAGGTTACCGTGCGCAAGGACCTCGACGCCCTTCAGGCTAAGGGACTCGTTCAGCGTGTGCACGGGTTTGCCCAGCTTGTAAATCCTAACGACGTGCAAGGACGACTGGCCTACCATTACGAGGAAAAGCGAAACATAGCCCGTGCTGCGGCTCGGATGGTGCCAGACGGCTCGACCGTTATGGTGGAGAGTGGCAGCTGCTGTGCCTTGCTCGCACGTGAGCTGGCGGACACGGCGCAAAACGTCACTATTGTTACCAACAGCGCTTTCATAGCTAGCTACGTGCGCGACAGCTCGCGTGTGAGCTGTGTGTTGCTGGGTGGGACCTATCAGCGCGACTCTCAAGTGATGGTCGGGCCGCTCCTGCGTACCTGTGCGCAGGAATTCTACGTGGAGAGGCTCTTCATCGGTGCCGACGGATGGATTGACGGCGTGGGCTTTACCAACGCCGACCAGATGCGTGCCGATGCGGTTCGCTCGATGGCGGACTCTGCCGCCGAGGTGGTGGTCATCACCGAGAGCGAGAAGTTCTCCCAGCGAGGTTCCATCCCCATGCGCCTTCCTGGAAAACGGGTGAGCGTAATCACCGACAGCTGCGTTTCCGATGTCGAACGCGACAGCCTCGAGCAATCGGGTGTGGTGGTTACGATCGTCTCGTAACTTATGAGGTCTCTGGACTGAATCGGCGTTGTCTAGAAGAACGCCTCGACGCCTTCATCCAGATAGACCTGCCTATAGTTTCCCAAGTCGTCGGAGCGCAGGTTCTTGGCACCGTGTAGCGTATAGGGCATGCTTAGCAAATCGTATTTGCTCTCACCAAAGTTGTGGAAGGGGAGGAGCTGCACACGCGTGGCACCCGCCTCGTGCAGCCATGCGGCCATGGCGTGAGCATCGTCTTCGCCGTCGTTGAAGCCGGGGATGACTGGTGTGCGCGGGAGCACGTCTGGGTGGTGGGCGATTGCCCAGCGGAGGTTGTCCAGCATGAGGTTGGCTTCGCCGGCTGTGTGGTCGCGCACCTTGGCGGCGTCGACGTGCTTGAGGTCGATGAGCATGTGGTCGAGCTGCGGCGCGATGCGCTGGAACGTCTCTTTCGGCACATGGGCCTCGGTCTCGATGCAGGTGTCTATGCTTTCCTCGCGCAGGCGGTCGAGTAGCTCGACGCAGAAGTCAGGCCAGGTGAGCGCCTCGCCACCGGAGAGGGTAACGCCACCGCCCGAATCCTCGTAAAAGGGCTTGTCTTGAAGGCAGAACTCAAGAACCTCGTCGACGGTCTTGGTTTCTCCCGTGCAGGTGAGGGCATGGGCGGGGCAGGCCGCAACAGCGGCTTTGCCCTGATAGGAGTCGCCTCGCAAGCTTCGTATGTCCACGTGGCGTTTGCCCGCGGTTTCCGCGGCGTTGGCGTCTGGCGCCGCGGCGAGGCACGCTCCGCAGCCTAGGCAGGCGCTCTTCTTCCACTCGAGTTGCGGCGCTCGACTCTGGCTCTCGGGGTTCGAGCACCATGCGCAGCGCAGGGGACATCCCTTGAGGAAGACGACGGTGCGAATACCCGGCCCATCGTTGAGGCTGAATTTTTGTATGTTGAACACCGTGGCACGCTGCATGGAGATCCTCTCGTTGATTAATAACATCAGACAATGGGGAGTATCCCCTTTGCCTCTTTCGATAGTAACAAAAGTTGCGTACGAAAGTGTAGAAGAAGTTATATGAAATTATACTTGACAATATTGAGAGATGTCCTCTACAATAGTTACGAACGAAAGTACACAAGATTCCGAAAGAGAAGAAGTGAGGAACCCATGCAAAACACCGAGCACTTTGGCGCCCTAACCACGCGCATGCAAGCCTTTCGAGAGGAGGTGCTCGACGAGAAGCCCTTTGTGGACGCCGAGCGTGCCGTGCTCTATACCGAGTCGTACCGACGGACGCAAGACCAGCCAGCCGTGATTCGTCGTGCCCTGGCCTTTGCTCATGTGCTGGACAACATGAGCATCTACATCGAGGACAAAACGCTCATCGCCGGTAACCAGGCCACCAAAAACGGAAACGCACCGGTGTTCCCTGAGTACACGCTCGGCTTCGTGATCGACGAGCTCGACAAGTTCGAGAAGCGCGACGGTGACGTGTTTTACGTGACCGACGCCGACAAGCAGGCAATCCGCGAGATCGCACCTTTCTGGGAGAACAACAACCTGCGTGCCCGCGGCGAGGCGCTCCTTCCCGATGAGGTTGCGCCCTTTATGGAGACGGGCGTCTTTGGCATGGAGGGCAAGCTCAACGCAGGCGACGCGCACCTGGCCATCAACCACGCGCGCATGCTCAAGGAGGGCCTTCGTGGCTACGAGGAGCGCGCTCGCGCCGCAAAGGCTGCGCTCGACCTCACCGATCCAGACTCCATAGACAAGTACGTGTTCTACAAGGCCGTGCTCGTGGTGATCGACGCCGTTCGTCGCTGGGCTTGTCGCTATGCGGAGCTGGCACGCGAGATGGCCGCTTCGTGCGACGACCCCTTCCGCAAGGCGGAGCTCGAGCGCATGGCTGCTGCCTGTACGCGCGTACCTTATGAGCCGGCGCAGACTTTCTACGAGGCCGTGCAGACGGTATGGTTCAGCCAGGTGCTGCTGCAGATCGAGTCCAACGGTCACAGCCTCTCCTTCGGCCGGTTCGACCAGTACATGGATCCCTTCTACGAGGCCGACCTCGCGGCGGGGCGCATCACCGAGGACGAGGCGCTCGAGCTGCTCACCAACCTCTGGGTCAAGACGCTCACCGTGCAGAAGATCCGTAGCCAGGCGCACACGTACAGCTCGGCCGGCAGCCCCATGTACCAGAACGTCACCATCGGCGGCCAGACGCCCGATACCCACGAGGACGCCGTTAACCCCATGAGTTGGCTCGTCCTGCGTTCCGTTGCGCAGACGCGCCTGACGCAGCCCAACCTCACCGTGCGCTATCACGCGAACCTCGACCCTGCCTTCTTCGACGAGTGCGTGGAGGTCATGAAGCTCGGCTTTGGCATGCCTGCCCTCAACAACGACGAAATCATCATCCCCAGCTTCCTCGCTTGGGGCGTGAGCGAGTACGACGCATACAACTACTCTGCCATCGGTTGCGTGGAGACGGCCGTGCCCGGTCGATGGGGCTATAGATGCACCGGCATGAGCTACATCAACTTCCCGCGCCTTTTGCTCTGCGCGATGAATGGGGGAGTGGATCTTACCTCCGGCAAGCGCTTCGTCGAGGCGCATGGTAACTTCCTTGAGTGGGAGTCCTTCGATGACCTTATGGCCGCCTGGGACGCCAGCCTGCGCGAGATGTGCCGTTGGTCTGTGGTGGTGGAGAACGCCATCGACAAGGCCTCCGAGCGCGACGTACCCGACGTGCTGTGCTCGGCGCTTACCGACGACTGCATCGCGCGTGGCAAGACCATCAAGGAGGGCGGCGCCGTCTACGACTTTATAAGTGGCCTGCAGGTGGGCATCGCCAACATGGCCGACAGCCTCGCCGCCATCAAGAAGCTCGTGTACGAGGAGGGCGCCATTACTCGTCAGCAGCTCTGGGATGCGCTGCTCTCGGACTTTGAGGGCGAGGAGGGTGCGCGCATCCAGCAGACGCTCATCGACGGTGCCCCCAAGTACGGCAACGACGACGACTACGTGGACAGCCTGGCCGTGGAGTGCTACGAGCCCTACATCGACGAGGTCGCCAAATACCACAACACCCGCTTTGGCCGTGGGCCTATCGGCGGAATCCGCTACGCCGGCACAAGCTCCATCAGCGCCAATGTGGGTCAGGGCATGGGTACCATGGCGACGCCGGATGGCCGCCATGCCCACGAACCGCTGGCCGAGGGCTGCAGCCCCGCACACAACGCCGACAAGCAGGGGCCGACGGCCGTGTTCAAGACCGTCTCCAAGCTTCCCACCAACAAGATCACCGGCGGCGTGCTGCTCAACCAAAAGGTGACGCCCACCATGCTTGCCCGGGATGAGAACAAAATGAAGCTCGAGATGATGCTGCGCACGTTCTTCAACCGCCTGCATGGGTATCACGTGCAGTTCAATGTGGTGGATCGCGCAACGCTGCTGGACGCGCAGAAGCACCCTGAGCGACACAAGGACCTGATCGTGCGCGTAGCCGGGTACAGCGCGTTCTTTAACGTGCTGAGCAAGGCGACGCAGGATGACATTATCGATCGCACGGAGCAGGTGCTGTAGGGGGTGGTACGCTGACGGTCCTTCCCCACCCGCTCGGCGCTCGCTTCGCTCGCTCGCGCTTCGCGCGACTCGCGGCGGAGAAGAACCGTTAGCGTACCGCTCCATCACTGCTCTACGTGCCCACGGGGGAAGAAGTTGGTGCGCGCTTCGCGCGCGTCTATAAGGGAAAAGTTGGTGCGCGCTTCGCGCGCGTCTATGAGGGAAAGGAAATGACCATGGAGTTCTTTATTGACAGTGCCGATACCGAGGCTATTCGCGAGCTTTGCGACTACTTGCCCATCGATGGGGTGACCACCAACCCCACCATCATTACCAAGAGCGGCAAGGAGCCTGAGCAAGTGTTTGCCGAGCTCGCAGAGGTGCTTACTGAAGATCAGAAGATCATCGCGCAGGTCGTGAGCCTCGACTACGAGGGTATTCTTGCCGACGCGGAGCGCATTGCACAGATACGCGGTGGAAAGAACATCGTGGTCAAGATTCCCGTCACCCGCGAAGGCTTGCGCGCGATTCCCGCCGTCAAAGCCAAGGGCATCTGTGTGCTTGCTACGGGCATCTACTCGCCCGACCAGGCCTTTTGGGCGGCCAAGGCCGGTGCGGACTATCTGGCACCCTACGTCAACCGCATGTGCAACTATGGTGACGGAGTCGGGCAGGTCATGGAACTTGTCAACACGCTCGCGCAGTACGGGATGGACGCAAAGGTGTGCGCGGCGAGCTTCAAGAACGTGGACCAGGTGCACCAGCTGCTGGCCGCCGGCGTTCCGTCCATTACGGTGGCGCCCGACGTCATTCGCGCCATGGTGGCCCATCCCGGTACCGCCATCGCCATGGAGGAGTTCACCGCGAATTGGCAGAAAGCCTACGGGCGTACTACGCTGCAGTGAACCGGAAAGAATGGGACAAAGTCAGCAAGCCAATCCTCACTGTGACGGATTCCAACAAGAGCTAGGGCGTCTCTTGCCCAATCCTGCCCACTAGAAGTCGCCCATCTCGGCAGCCCAGTCGATGTCGGTAGGGCGACCTTCCACGTCGGTGGTGCCAGGCGTCCAGTGGCATTTTTTGAGGTCGACGTGATCGTCGTCCAGAAGCGGCGTGCCCTCGCGCTCGAGCATGATCTTTTGTGGCGAGGGGTTGCCCTCCTCGTCGTAGGCCCAAAAGCGCCCGTCCTTGAATACCACTCGATGGCACGGTATGGCTCCTGGTGCGGTGGAGCTCCTCATCGCATAGCCCACGAAGAGTGCCTTGCGTGGTTGACCGATTGCCCGCGCGACGTCTCCGTAGGTGCACACGTAGCCCTCGGGAATCTGGCTCACCACGGCATAGACTTTGTCGTTGAATGCTCCCATGTGCGTCCTCTCGCCTTGGCCTTGCTTCGCAACATGCCTCCGACAGCCGTGCACCCGTCTTGCGCCTTTGGGATAAAGGTGCAGACTACGATGGAGAGTGTACCCTTTCCGGACTGGTTTTCTCTACAAATTAGACGCGCGATAGGGGGGATGCCCTCCTTTGCAGGCCTTGTCTGCGCTTGGCAGGCGCCTTGTTCCTGCAGTTTGACCCACCGCCAACTTCCCATGGGCTCAAATGCGCATTTGGGCTACCCCCCAAACTGCAAGGCTTCTACAAAACCGCAGGTAATCGACCTGTGGAGACAAAACCTGCAATTTCCCACACCCCCAAATGCGCATTTGGACCCTATGGAAGTTGGCGGTGGGCCAAACCGCAAGGCGGTGGGACAAAGGGGGGACTGATCCCTTTGTCCCTTCGGGGGAGTTTATGCAAATGCGCCCTCGGGACCCCATTGCCAGCTGCCAGACATACCTTCGGCGGCAGCACCAAGCTCAAAGTGAAGCTTAGCGATGCCAGGGTCGGTGTAGGCCACCTCGCGTTTGGCATTTGCGAGGGTAGCGCGAAGTCCCTGAGCGTCCTGGACAAAGACCACCGGCTGCCGGTTGACGGCCGAGGGTCCCTTGAGGACGCATTGAATGCCCGCACGCACCCAAGCGGGAGCCTCTGCGAGGGGGGTGGAGCCTTGGTAGAGCACCTCGGGTTTCTTGTCGCGACGACGCAGGCCGGCGCGTCTGGTCGCGCGTGAGCTGGCTGCCTTCCATGTGGTTGGAGTTATAGGTGAGCTCTACCTGGACCCTGTGGTAGATGCCGCCCGGCATCCTTGAGGAGCGCTCTTCTTGGAGGCGGGCGAGGAGCGGCGTTGTGCTATCTGCGGGTATGGTCTTCGTTGACTTACCGTTCAATCGCCTACACCTCCTGATTTGATTAGGTGCCGATAGTCTATCATGTGTCAGCACCTCCGTCCCAATGACACATCCGGCCACCGAGCTGCTGGCTTAGGACCGAGCCAAGCATCAGAGTGGCACTCACCACGAAAAACAGGGGCAGCCAAGGCGAAGTGGTGCCATAGATCTCCAGCACGCCCGCAAAGCAGCAGCCGAGCGTAAGCGTAAGCACCGCGCATGCCCACAGCTGGCTCGCGATCCAGCTCACGCTGATTCGCAGGCGGGCGATAGCCAACGCGGGCACGGCGCCCGTCAAAAGCGGTATTGCACAGAGTCCCACCATCCACGGGGAGTACACCTCATGGCTAAAGCATTCGTAGATTGCCGAGAATATCGCACATCCAAAGGCGGCCAGGGCATAGTGTCGCGCAGATTTTACGGCGGGTTTTTGCGAGCTAGATGACATAAACAATGTCGCTCACCTCTCTTTCCTGAATGGACTTGCCGTTCGTTGTGGGCTTGTTTACCACGTTGTCCTCATAGACCATGGTGGAAGAGCCGCCACCGTCGAGGTTGTAGGCACACTGCACTCCCAATTCGTCCGCCATAAAGGTGGCCAGGTCGCTGAGCGAGAGGCCCTCGGACTCGTCCGTGCGTCCGTCGGAGACCACGAACACGTAGTGGCCGTCTGCCACCTTGCCGATTGCCGTACGTGGGTTAGAGGCCTTCGCACGGCCTACCTCCTCGCCGGCCTCAACCGTTACCGAGCCATTCTCGACCAGTCCTGGACCGAACGAGAACACCTGCCATGCGCTGGCGTCCACGAGCTCTTGGGCAGAGGTCTCACCTTCGCGAATGATTCGGAAGGTCCCGTCCTTGTATATAACGAGGTCCTCCTGGTCCGACCCCGCTGATTCCGACCGGTAGAGCACGCCGTTGCGTACCACGTACCCCTCGTTGCGCATTCCGTAGCAATCGCCGTTGATGGCGAGCAGCGCCCCGTTGCTCGATGCGATCTGTGAGGCGGCGGCGCTTACGTTGCGTCCATAGCTGTTATTGGCAAATGCCGAGAGCAGGCTGGTAACGTCGTCGGCGTATACGTCGGCCACATATATTGTGGTGCCGTTATATGTACGGGTGCTAAGGTTCACCTTCGCACTCGTGCTTGCCTGAGCTTGTTGGCCATCGGTCGCTTGAGTTGACGACCTTTCCTGAGCTGCCGCACGCGCTTCGTCCACACTCACCACGGCAAAGGTCTTTTGGATTATGAACGTGTCGAGTACCACGTACGTGGAAAGTGCGACCACAAGAGCGGCGTAGCACGCGAAGAGTGGAAAGCGTCTCTGCTTTTTCATGGTCCTATCTCCTTTTGTGTTGGAATACGAGTCGGTTTTGCAGCAACCAGCTAACCGTGAACGATGCCACCTCCACCAACAGCTTGGCCGCAAGCGTCGGCACGCCACAGACGCCGGTTAGGATGGCAAGGGCGAGCGTGTTGCCTGCCAACAGGCTCACGGCGAGCGCGGCATAGCGTGGCGCCGTTTTTGTAACGGGCTCGTTGCTGTGGAACACCATTTTGCTGTTGAGCGTAAAGTTGAAGGTCGCGCTTGCGCAGCGTGCGAGCACGTTGGCCATAAGCACCCCGAAGACCCCTAACGAACCAAACAGCGCGGCGAGCATGCCAAACAGCAAGAAGTCGAAGACAAAGCTGGCAAAGGACGCGGCTGCGAACTTGAGTATGCCCGCGTAGATGCGCAACGAATCGCGAACCGGGCGGAAATGCGATGTGGGGTTGCCTTCTTCATATATGGTGTGGACCTTGACTTCTCGGATGTCCACCGCATGTTCGGGACAAGCCAGAAGGACGTTCATCTCGTACTCGTAGCGCTCGCCGCTCACGTCTGCCAATAGCGAGATGAGGTCTACGGTAAAGGCACGTAGGCCAGTCTGGGTGTCGGTTACCCAGGTGCCCGAGGTAAGGCCATACACCAAGCGCGTGATCTTGTTCCCCAACTTGCTGCGTAGGGGTACGTCAGCGTCGTCAAATGACCTGCAGCCCAAAACCATTGTGTGGGGGTTGCGGCTGGCCTCTCGCGCGCAGCGTATGGTGTCGTCCACCTCGTGCTGGCCGTCGGCATCCACGGTTACCACCACGGCGTCTTTGGGGTAGTGCTCCTGAATGTAGCGAAGCCCGAGTTTGAGTGCATGGCCCTTTCCGTGGTTCACGCCGTACGAGAGGACGATGGCGTCATGCGTCGCGCGGCGAAACAGGTTGCGATACTCCATGCCGCTGCCATCGTCCACCACCACGCGATCGATGCCCTTGCTGCGGAGCTCCTCCAGTATGTTGAAAAGACTGCCGCTAGGCTTAAACGTTGGAA
Organism: uncultured Coriobacteriaceae bacterium; assembly: GCA_902803315.1. Lineage (GTDB taxonomy): Bacteria > Actinomycetota > Coriobacteriia > Coriobacteriales > Atopobiaceae > RUG440. Next base: position 5,081 of record CADCPM010000062.1, on the reverse strand, counting down.
TGAGTGCAACGGTTGTCATGCTTGCCTCCTTGTTCGCTTTTGAGCGTAAGAAGACCTTATGACGCGAGCCTTAAGCCCACCTTAGGCATGACACCTCTTCAATTAATGATAACAATGCTTGTATGAATACTCAGCATACTGAAAATATGCTGATAGCCGACATTTGAAACCGTTCGCTTAACTGTACATTACAGTTTGAAAGCGACCTCAATGGAAGGGTCGACCAACGAGGCGAACGTCTTGCCGTCCTCAGGGGATCCGGCCACGGTGCCGTAGTGCTCGGGTATCGCGACCGCGGGCTTGAGGGCGTTTACGAAGGCGGCTGCCTGGCGCGCGTCCATGGTGTACGTTCCACCTGCGGGCACCAGAGCGACGTCGCACTCGATGGAACGGTTCTCGGGCAGGTCGTCGGTGTCTCCCGCCACGTAGACGCGCTTGTCGTTCACCTGAATCACGTAACCCATCCACGCCTTGTCCTTTGGGTGGAATGATTTGGAGAGGTTGTATGCGGGAACGGTGTCTATCTCGATGCCGTCGAAGGGCTTCGCATGCTCATAGGGAGTAAGAAACGCGGCCTGCTCGTTCGTGAACCCAGCGTCGATGAAGTCGCGCATGTTGTAGGCTGGCATGACGAAGACGGTGTTGGGCTTGCGAACCTTGGCGATGTCCTCGGGCGAGAAGTGATCGAAGTGCGTGTGCGTAACGAGGATGAGGTCTGCGTCGTGAGGCTCCGTCGTAAAGCCGTACGGATCGACGTAGACAACCGCTCCCTGCTTGTTTTCCAGGCGGATGGAGCTGTGCGTGTTAATGGTAATGAAGCTGGTGTCCATTGTTCCTCCCGATCCCTATCTCATTTTGGCGCGAAAGGGGACTGTCCCCTTTCGCGCCATGACAGCCGCTACAGTGACAAGAACGCCTTGTAGCCGCGATATGCCTCATAAAGATCCGCCTTGGAAATGACTTCCCAGGGGGCGTGCATGGAAAGCACGGGCACGCCGCAGTCGATAACATGCATGCCGTATTCGGCGAGGATGTAGGCAATGGTACCGCCACCGCCAAGATCGACCTTCCCGAGCTCCGCAGTCTGCCAGTTTACGTTGTTCTCGTCCATTACCTTGCGAATGAGCGCGACGTATTCGGCGTCGGCATCGTTGGAGCCGCTCTTGCCGCGGCTGCCGGTGAACTTGTTGAATGCGAGGCCGCGGCCAAGGTATGCGGCGTTTTTGGGCTCGAAGGCGCTTGCGAAGGAGGGGTCGAAGCCAGCGGAGACGTCACTCGAAAGCATGTACGAGTTGGCAAGGCAGCGGCGTAGGGCAAGCGATCCCTCGCCATAGCCGGCGAGTGCCAGTACCTCGGCCATGACATTCTCGAAAAAGCGGCTGGTCATACCGGTGGAGCCAACGGAGCCGATCTCTTCCTTGTCCACGAGGATGGTGAGCGCGGTTCGCTTGGGCGTCTTGTTGAGGCCAAGTTGCGCGCAGAGGCTAGGGAAGGAGCATGAGCGATCGTCGTGCCCGTAGCCCAAGATCATGGAGCGATCGAAGCCGAGGTCACGTGCGGGACCTGCAGGTACGATCTCGAGCTCTGCAGAGAGGAAGTCTTCCTCCTCGATGTCGTAGTATTCCTTGAGGATGGTCAGCAGGTTCTTCTTGACCGCGTCCTTCTTGTCCTCGTCACTCTCGCTCTCTATCCTGAGCGGCTTGTGTCCAACAAGAAGGTCGAGCATCTCGCCCTCTATTACCTCAGAGGCCTTCTTCTGCAACTGCTCTTGCGAGAGGTGAATCAAAAGGTCGCTGATCACGAATACGGGGTCGCTCGCGTCCTCGCCCACGCATATGGGAACGATGGTGCCGTCCTTCTTGGCCACCACGCCGTGAATGGCAAGCGGCAGCGTGACCCACTGGTACTTCTTCACGCCACCGTAGTAATGGGTGTCCAAATACGCCAGGTCGTTCTTCTCTTCCAAGGGGTTCTGCTTGACGTCCAGACGTGGCGAGTCCACATGCGCACCCAGGATGTTGACGCCTTTGGTGAGGGGCTTCTTGCCCAGCTCGATAAGTATGAGGGACTTGCCGCGGTTGGATGCATAGACGCGTGCACCCGGCTTGAGCTTTGCGTTCTGCTCGATGAGGTCGTCCAGGTTTGCATAGCCTGCGTCCTCTGCCATTTGTATGGCAGTGGCTATGCATTCGCGCTCGGTCTTGTTGCTGCTAATAAAATCAGTGTAGGAGCTGGATAATCCCTCCAGCTCAACAAGCTGAGCGGCAGAGTAGCTCTTCCATGCGTTTGGTCGCTCCATAGTACGTCTCCTTACTGCTCTTTTGCGTTTTGCGATGCATCGTTGATTGTACCGCTGTTGGCAGGTGCTTGCGTCGGGGTGGAAGGCTCGCTTGAGGGGGAGCTGGGTTCGGACGTGCTGCCAGAGCCTTGGCTTTCGCTGGACTGGCCGCCCTGGGAGGGGGCCGGAGCGGGACTTGGGCTTGGAACGGGGCTTGTGCTTGAGCTCGATGGGCTCGGCTCAGTGCTTGGCTGCTGCTCGGTGCCCGTGTTTTGCGACTCGTCCTCCGTTGGCGGATACCAGGTTTCAACTGTGCCTTCGTCCTGGCTGGTGCCCTGGGTTCTCTCTTGCGAGCTCTCGGTGTTGCGCTTCGTTGAGGAGCTCGAGGACGTAGCGCTTTTGGTGGTGGTCTGTGGCGCGCCACCCAAATAGAAGTTTATGCCCACGCCGCGCGTTGCTGCGCCCACGATTCCGGCGGTCACGAGGCAGAAGGCCAACGAGATTGCCGCTGCAACAAGCTTTCCGTGCCGCGCGAAGGGCACAACATCCTGGGCGGCAGGCTCGTCTTCGTCCATGCCCAATTGGCTCGAGTCGAGCACTCCCTGGATTTGCGTATGTCCCTCAAACGATTGCTGGGTGTTTTGGGCGATACGGTTTCGAATGACGCCTACCACACACGTTGCCAAGATGGCCACCACGGCGGATACCAAGGCGCCGCCAATGCCAAGAAAGAAGCCGATTGGAATGGCGCATCCAATCGCAACGGTGCAGCCGGTTGCTATGAACGTGCGCATTTCATGCTTTAGGTCCATGGAAGTGTGCCTCCTTTTGCGTTAAGCCGACCTCCGCATCTGTTCTACCCCTCACATACGCAAAGTATGCCACGGCTTGGCCATGCAATAGAATATGGTCATATATTGGTGTGGAAAGGGGGCATTGTGTATTGCGCTAAGTGTGGTCACGAGATAAGGGAAGGCGCTGCCTTTTGCGCCGAATGTGGGGCGCCAGTTTCGCCCCGTAGTAATGTCCAGGCGCCGCAGGAGGCATCTGCAACATCGCAAGCCCAGCCGGCACCCGAGGTTCCGCAAGCCCAGCCGGCGCCCGAGGTTCCGCAAGCCCAGCCGGTGCCCAGCGCTCCGCAGGTGCAGGCGACTCCAAGCGCCCCGCAATCGGAGCAAGGGCAGGCTCCGCAACCTGCTGCTCAAAAGAAGCGACGCGGTCTGATCATTGGCATTGTGGCAGGGGTCGTCGCAGTTGCGGCCATTGTCGCTGTGGTGGCGTTTGTGGTCTTGCCCGGGATCGCGCCGCGGGGGATGTGGATGGCTACCAAGATAACCACGGTGCGCGAGGATTCCTCTGCAGACACGTCTACAACGAGTATTATGACCAAAAACATAAACAAGAACGGCGTTTTGGAGTCAGAAACGTATAAAGACTCCGGAGACAACTACGGGTATACGTCGGATTCGAGCTATACGTACAACGATCAGGGCTTTTGCGAGTCAAGTGATACAAAATCCGAGATTAGCTCCGCGTCGAGCGATGGAGTCAAGGAGTCGAGCAAATACGATTGGAAGTTTGGGAACAACGGCATGCCCAGCGAGCTCACGATCATCGACGAGGACGACGAAGAAGACATACGTTACGCCTACGAATACGACGACAAGGGCAACATAAGCAAGCGAAGCATTACCTATGTGGACAACTCATATACGGTCTCGACTGAGTTCAACGAGCAGGGATTTATTAAACATGTTGATGTGGAGAACGATGGTAAGGCCTACGAGACTACGTTCGAGTATGAGCGCGATGGGTCTGGAAGGATTACGAGCAGCACGTTCCTGACGCTGGAGAAAGCTACGGGAAAGAAGGCGAGCGAGGGAACGGAGACCTTTGAGTACGACGAAAACGGGAACATCAAGTCGTCGGCAACAAAGGAGACCACGTACGACCTAGACAAAAACGGCGAAAGGACCGAGATCAAAACGACCAGTACCTATGAGTACACCTATGTGGACAATCCTTCCTCTTGGGCTGCCAAACTCGCACATATATATGGAATAGCAGAGCCTAAGACTTGCTAGGGATCGATTGGGCCAGTCGCTGCCAAACGGCAAACGCAAGCCCCCCACGTGTCTCTTGCGTACCGCTCACCAATCAGTCTTAGGACATTGGATTAAACAGGGCTACTATAGGCAAAGTTAGGTACCGCTGGTACATATGCCATTCGTTTTGGGAGGTTTACAACATGCTTGTTAACGCCACCGCCATGCTCCAGGCAGCCGTAAAGGGTCATTACGGCATCGCCGCGTTCAACACGAACGACCTTGAGTGGACGCGCTCCATTCTCTTGGCCGCCGAAGAGCTTCAGGCTCCCGTTATCATCCAGTGCACCGCTGGCGCTGCCAAGTGGCAGATGGGCTTCAAGGTCGTCAAGGACGTCGTCGAGGATCTTGTTGACTACATGAACATCACCGTTCCCGTTGCCATGCACCTGGATCACGGCTCCTACGAGGACTGCTTCAAGGCTATCGACGCTGGCTTCACCTCCATCATGTACGACGGCTCCCACGAGCCCACGTTCGAGATGAACCTCGAGCGCACCGCCGAGATCGTTAAGCTCTGCCACAGCAAGGGCATCTCCGTTGAGGCCGAGGTTGGCGGCATTGGTGGCGTCGAGGACGGCGTGGCCTCCAGCGGCGAGCTCGCTGATCCCGATGAGTGCAAGGCCATCGCCGACCTCGGCGTTGACTTCCTCGCCTGCGGCATCGGCAACATCCACGGCCTGTATCCCGACGACTGG
>CADCPM010000061.1 GCA_902803315.1 uncultured Coriobacteriaceae bacterium | reverse complement strand
CTTCTTTTCTGCGGCGCTTTCCGTCGGGTCACCCCGCCCGGCCGTTAGCCGGCTTCCTGCCCTGTGGAGCCCGGACTTTCCTCATGGTCACCGAGCGTGAGTTAACCCGCACGGTGGCCCCGCGATCGCCTGGCCCACTTCGCACGGACGATTGTATCACGGTCATAACGGCTGGGTACGACAAAACGAAAAGCTCGCAGACCGCCGCTGTGACGCGCCGCACCCCCGCCAACCATGTGTACTACTTCGACAACGGCGTTCAGACAAGAGGCCCTTGCGTCGGCATAATTTACGCAGGCGCCGCGTACTACTCCATATGGGGCATCGCGTGGCTCATCCGGTGGAAAGAGATCCTGACCAGCAACGAGTTCGCCACGCTCATGATGCTCTACCCTCTTGTCTTTATCTCTGTGATCGTCCAGTACTTCTACCCCTACCTTCTCGTAGAGATGTTCGTGACCTCCGTGGCCACGATGCTCGTCTCGGCGTTCGTCCTCAGGCCCGAGCAGCAGCTTTGCACCATGTTGCAAGACGTGGATCCAACGCGCGCAAAAGACAGAGTCCAACAAGCCCAGGACGAAGACAGGAGACGTGGAGACGCCCGAACAGGCCGAAACGCTTAGGGCTATGGGAGCCGACTACATTCAGGGCTATCTGTACGCGAAGCCCATCCCGCAGGCTGAATTCGTCGCATTCATCCATCGTCCCGCCACAGAATAGAAGCACCCCCGCCATCGCGCTGTTGGGAGCGCGATGGCGGGGGTGACGTTAGTGCGTCAATGGGAAATGCTAGTCGAGGTCGCTAAAATCGTCGTTCGCGGCACCTGCGGGAGGCGCGGTTATAACCGGAGCGGCAGCCGTCACGTCGTTATCCTGCGCAGGAGCGGGCGCAGGCGTGGGCACGGGCGCCTTTGCGGGTGCGGGCTCGGCGACCAGGGGCTGGTTCGGGAACACGGAATCCGCGTCGTCCATGAAGTGCTGGAGCAGGCGCTTGTACTCGGAACGGAAGTCCTCACGCGACTGCTTGAGGCGCTCGATCTCGTCGAGCTCGGACTGCTTCTCGGCCAGCGCCTGACGGATGACCTCGCGCGCCTTTTGATCGGCCTCGTTACGAATGCGATCCGCGTTGTCGCGAGCATCGGCCACGAGCTTGTCCGCACTTTGCTGGGCGACGATAAGGACTTGCGAGATCTGACGCTCGGAAGCCATGTATTCGTTAGAGGGCGCAGGCTCTGCGGGGGCTACGGCCGCGACCGGACGCGACGCAACCTCAATCTCGAGCTCGGAAACCTGTTGCTGCAACGACGCAACCTGGGCCTGAGAAGACTGCAGTTGCGACTCAGAGGAGTTCAGGCGGCTCTTGAGCTCTGCGATCTTCTTGAGCATGCCATCGACTTCCTCGGTAAGCTGCTCCAAAAACGTATCGACCTCTTCAGTGTCGTAGCCGTGCTTGGACGGCGAGAAGGTCAGCTGTTCAATGTCAGCAGGAGTGATTGCCATCTTTTTCCCTTTCGGTCTCTTAGTGCACGACACGCGTTAACGAGCCAAAGCACCCACTTACGATTGCCTAGTATACACCTAAATGAGCATACCTAGCACAAATCTCTCAATGAGCTGCAGTACCAACACAGCCAGGATGGGCGAGAAGTCTATCCCGGCGAGCGGAGGTATAAATCTTCGAAATAGATTGATATACGGGCTCACGATTGAATTCAGCGCGCCGACGATATCGCCCAGTAAGCCATCGCGCGGTATGGGAATCCACGAGAGGATGCACCAAATCACAATGAGGATCTGGTAGAAGTCGAAAAGCCTCATTACAAACGTGACGATGTTAAACATGGCTCACCTACCCACGCGCCAGCTCGGCCGTGCGCGCCAAGGCCGCGTCCACTGCGTCGTATGCAGCCTGCTCGACCAAAGGCTCCATGGCATAGAGGCCGGCAGCTGTAGTGCCGCCCGGCGAGGTGACCCGTTCCATGTACACACGCGGGTGATCGCCACTCTCCAACAGCGATTGCGCCACCCCACGCATGGTGGCTTCCACCATCTCGCGGCATGCCGAGGCCGGCAGGCCCGCCCGAACGCCAGCGCGCGTGAGCGCGTCTACGAACAGCGCTATGTAGGCCGGTCCGCAACTCACCACCGCACCCTCCGCGTCAAGCTGATCCTCGCGCATCACCTGGGCCGATCCCAAGGCGCCAAACAGCTCGCGCACGAGCTCCGTCTGGCTCGCGCTCGCACGCGTTCCTGCGGTGACGGCAGTGGCCCCCGAAAGCACCTGTATGGGGAGGTTGGGCATAACGCGCACGACGCTCGCGTTTGGAAGCAGGCTTTCGAGCGTATCGATAGGTACGCCTGCCGCAATCGATACGACCAGGCGATTCGCAAGACCTTCGGATAGCGGACGAACCGCATCGGCAAGTATCTGCGGCTTTACGGCAATGACAAACACCTCGGTCTGGCACGCGACCAAATCGTCAGCGCTCGATGCGGCCTGGATGCCAAGATTCTCCAGCGGCTCCACGCAGGCAGGGTCGGGATCGTACACCCAAACGCCCTTTGGATCCATGGCGCCCGACGCCACGAGTCCGCGGGCGATGGATCCGCCCATCGACCCTGCCCCCAATATGCCAACCGTCGTATTCAGACGATCCATGCCTACCTCACCTGCGACGCAAGGCGGTCTATCTCGGACGGCGAGAGCTGTATGCCCGCCGGGAGTACGAGGAACGCCTTGGAGTCAATTGCCTGCACCTCTCCGCCAATGCCAAACGAGAGGCCATACGAGAAGTCGAGGATCCTCTGCGCGTCGTCCGAGGGCGTCTCGGTGAGCACAAGAAGGACCGGCTGGTTGGTGCGCACGCGACGCACGACCGTCTGCACGTCCTCATAGCCCTCGGCACGAAGCACGTAGGGAGGAAGCTGGCCCGAGGTGTTAAGGGAGCCCTGAGAGGGGCTGTAGGCTCCCGAGGGCGCGTAATCGTCCAAGCCGTCGTCGTAGTCGTCGTTGTTGCGCCTATACGACGAGTAACCGGAGCCCGAACGGCTTCCCGAGCCCGAGCGCCCGTTCGAAGAGCCGCGGCCGGTCGTGCTCCGCGCGTTCGCACCGGCAGTGGGGGCTCCCGCATTCGTGCCCACAGGACGGCCGGACCGCGTGTACACGGCTACGCTTTCGGCCTCGGGACGCGAGGTATTGCCGAGTATTCCGCTGCCGGAAGGCTCGTCGTCATAGCCCTCGTCGTCATCGTAGTCGTCGTAGTAATCGTCCTCGTAGTCTCCGTCAAACCCGCCGGTCAACCGGTCCCGAAGGTTGTCTAACAGTCCCATTTTGTCCTCGCCTTCTTTCTGGATGCCCCAACGAGCGCCCTTACGCCTGCCGTAGGCCTTCCTTCGTGCTCCTACTTCTATATGTCACACGTCATCGTAGGTAGGATCAAACACAATCCTACCCAGTCTGACGAGCGTCGAGCCTTCTTCCACCGCAATCTCAAAGTCACCGCTCATACCACACGAGAGCTCCGCAAACTCCAAGCCCGACCTCTCACGCAATTCGTCGCGCAACTCGCGCAATCCGCTAAATGCCCTGCGAGCGGCAGCTGCATCACGCGCTGGTGCCATGGCCATGAGCCCCTTAAGACAGATGCCATCCAAGCTCGCGATTTCCTCCAACACTGCTCGTGCCTCATCGGGAGAGAACCCCTTCTTGGTCTCCTCCCCCACCACGTTAACCTCCATCAGGCAAGGCGTTACGCTGCCCAGCGCAAGGGAGCGTCGCGATATTGCCTGCGCCAGGTGGACGGACGAGAGGGAGTGAACGAGTACCGCATTGCCAAGAACCTGGTTGACCTTGTTCGTCTGCAGGTTACCGATCATGTGGAAACGCACGTCGGCGAGATCTGGGTTCTCACGCACCGCCGCCGCCTTGCGCTTGAGCTCCTGCGGGCGGTTCTCGCCGAACGCGGAATAGCCGACCTCGTGCGCGAGGGCCACCTCGTCGTTTCCCACCGTCTTGGAGACGGCCACCAGCTGTATGTCGGAGGGTTCACGTCCCGCGCGATGAGCGGCTTGCCCTATGCGTTCCAAAAGCTCGGCACGTCGTCTCGCCAGGAAGGAGCGATAGTCCTGTTTGCTCTGATCGTCCACTTTGGCACCCTCCCCTTCTAATTCGTTCGTTGCCATTCGATGGATGGTCGCTTCCGGTTCCTCGCGAGGCATGCCACCACGCCGTGCCGCCCACAGACGCCACCCTGCGCACGATACGAGAAGAACCGCTCGGCGCAGGAGGCAGTGGACTCCTCCACCATCGCGATGCTTTCCGCCTGCATTCCCTCGTCTATCAAGGCCTCCCTTATCGCAGCGCCTAGGTCCACGTTTCGCAGGCCATACAACACCTCTGGCCCAAACTCGTCCGCGAACTGACCAGCGATCTGCTCGGATACCTCATAGTCCTCGGCGCCAATGTGGGGCCCCACGTACGCGCGAATCTCGCTCGGAGCGTGTCCCGAGGCCGCTGTCATGCACTTGAGCGCCTTACCGGCAATGCGCGCCAGCGTTCCCTTCCAGCCGGAATGGACGATAGCAAACGAGTCATCTGCCACAAGAACGACCAGCGCGCAGTCTGCCGCACACATGAGCACGGGCACCTCTGGCTTCAGACATACGATCGCGTCCGCACCCTCAAGCGCGCGTGCGCGCGCCTCATCCAGGCCAAGGCCTCCCCGGCCCACAACGACCACGTCGTCGCCATGCACCTGCAAGGGAGATATGAGACGGTGGCTCACCTCTGTAGCGCCTATTGCCAAGAGCGCCAATTGCCTGTTCTCTCGCACGTGCTCGGTCTTGTCGCCGCAGTTATAGTCCAAGTTCAAAGACTTATAGCAGCCAACAGACACGCCACCCGTGCGCTCGGTAAACGCAAATGTGACCCCACCGGGGCAACCGGGGTCGCCCAGCAGGGTCACGCCACAAGATGTGCCACGGACGAGCTCCGGCGCAACCATCCCAGGCACGTCCTACATGCGCGTGCTGCGCTTTAGGAAGTCGGGGATGTCAAACGCGTCGGAGGATCCGGACGAGTTGCGGCCGCCGTTTCCGGACGGACGGCTCGAGCGACGCTCCTGTTGCCTGGACGACGGAGCGGAAGAACGACGATCGTTGGAGATGCTGGGAGTGCCCATGCTCACGTTGTCGTCCTTGAATCCCGTTGCGATAACCGTCACACGCACCTGGTCGCCAAGGCTCTCGTCCACGACGGTACCAAAGATGATATTGGCTTCGGGGTCGACGTTCTTTGCCACGAGGTCGGCAGCGTCGTTGATCTCTTGGATGCCGAGGTCCTGATTGCCCGCGATGGACAGGAGCACGCGCGTCGCACCGTCAACCGAGCTCTCCAGCATGCGGCTCGAGATGGCCTCTTCCGCCGCATCGACGGCGCGGTTGTCGCCGCTCGCAAGGCCGATGCCGATCATTGCGGTACCGGCGCCCTTCATGATGGTGCACACGTCTGCGAAGTCGAGGTTGATCAGGCCAGGAACCGTAATGAGGTCGGTGATGCCCTGCGTGCCCTTGCACAGCACGTCGTCTGCCATGCGGAAGGCCTCGAGCATGGTCGTCTTCTTCTCGGACAAGTCCAGCAGGCGATCGTTCGGAATGACGATGAGGGTGTCGACGTTGTCCGAGAGGTTCTTTATGCCGTCACTTGCGTTTTGCGCACGCTTGCGTCCCTCGAAGGCGAAGGGCTTGGTAACCACGCCCACCGTCAGAGCGCCAACGTCGTTCTTTGCGATGTCGGCCACAACGGGAGCGGCGCCCGTACCGGTGCCACCACCCTCGCCGGCCGTGATGAATACCATGTCGGAGCCGGCTATGGCTGCCTTGATCTCGTCTCGTGAGTCCTCTGCGGCCTCGCCGCCAACCTCAGGCACGGCGCCCGCGCCGAGACCCTTGGTAATATCGGTACCGATGTGGACCTTGATGTCGGCATCGGAAAGAGCGAGCGCTTGTGCATCGGTGTTTACGGCAACGAACTCGACCCCCCGGACGTTCTGCTCGATCATACGGTTAACGGCATTGGTTCCGCCGCCGCCAACACCAACCACCTTGATTACTGCCAAGTAGTTGTTTGGGATGTTGGTCTCGTTCATGCTTCCTCCTTGTGTGGTGGCGCCTTCGCATAAGCGATTGCTTTTTGGTGCGTTTTTGGTGCGTTGCCAGTACGTTTGCGTTGCGTTTTTCCTTCCGCTTTGGAGGAGGCATTGCAGCGAGGGTAGTGCGTGGGTGGTGCGTTTAAGCTGCGTTATGGTTCGTGCTGCTGCGGTTTTCCGAGGTCAAAACCCTCAACCTCAAGTTAACCTCAATGCCTCTCGCAAAGCGCGTAATATTTACATACCACAAAGTAATTTGTCAACACATTTGTGCGTTTTATGAAGAGCGCAGGTAAATGGGCGTGCCCCAGTGCATCCAAAGCTTAAACCTAAAGTTTAGGTTAATACATTTTGCAATCGAGTTTGCTCCCGAAAGACTCTCGTGTGGCCTGTTTCCTATCCAAAACCCTCTAGCTACTGAAGCTCAAGGATAGTGCTTTTGAGCCATCTACATATAACAGCACATGGTATGAACCAGCTGATTTAGTAGACGTCCTCATAGCCGTAGCCATAGTCATAGTCATAGCCATAACCGGAACCATAGGTAGAGTCGTAACCGCTGTAGGTATCGTAACCACCGTTTGCATTAGCGGATCCTCCACTGCCATACTCCCCGCCATTCGACGCAGAGGAAGATGAGTCCTTCTTGTTGCCGTTGGTCGTGGAGTTGCCAGATTGCGTTCCGCTCGCAGCATCGTTGCTTCCCGACGTGTTCTCGCTATTGCTGCTATTGCCGTCGGTTTGTCCATCCGACGAGTCTTCGCCTTCCTGTTCCTCGACACCGCGGATCTTTGGCACGATACTCTGCTCGTCTACGGAAGTCCCCGTTGCCCCCGTGCCCTCACGCACGTACTCGGAATCCACGCGACGATAGGTCGGACGGGAGGGTATCCGAACGTTTATATATACAATCTGACCGCCGAACTGCTCCAATATGTGTGAGGCAACGGATTCCTTTGTGCCAACGTCATTGGCAGACCCAAACGATACCTCTACCCCATTCTTCAAGGTGCAAGAGATGTCGTCTTGGCTAGACGCGGAGTAACACACTATCTGCTGCTTGAAGGAATCGGAGAGCTGTGACGTAAAGAGCATAACGGCCTGAATAGCCGCGTCTGTGCATTCTGCGCCTGCCACAGGCGCCACATCTCCAGGAACGTCCGATATGAGTACCACGCCCATCGAGTCGGCCTTGGCCAAGGCAGCGTCGTTTGTCGACTCCGATTGCGACACTTCGAGCTTGAGCGGCTCGATCCATGCGTTGTCATCACCCAAAAGCCATGCAACTCCACCAGAGCTCATGGCAACTACGGCACCAAGCTTTCGCTCGTTCACGTGCAAACGCAAGGTGTCGGGAAATACACGTTCGATATCCACCGAAGACACCCATGGATTCTTGCGGACGCCGTTCTGAATTGCCTCCTCATCCATGTTAAGCAGCGTAGATCCCTCCGCAACGTTGGAAAGACGTAGGACCTCGTCGGCGGAAACGTGTTCCGAGTCGAACGTCTCTATCTTAGAGATCTGGAACGCTGAGGTATTGGATAGTACGCTCAGGACGATGGCTACGGTTATGAGCGCAACAAGAACAACGGCAATAACCACGACCACGATGCGGAGCACCTTGCGCGTGCGATCGAGTCGTAGCGAGGAATCCCTTGCAGAGGAGTCGGGAATAGCGCCTTCGGCTACCTTGAGCCCGTCTTGTTCCCTTATCCCTCCGCGCGGCAGCCTACGTCCCGAAGACTTTGCCGAGACATCCGTAAGCTTGGAACCGACCACGGAAGAGCGTCCCGCGCTCTTCCGTCCACTCCTCGAGCTGCGTGTGTTCTTGCCATCCATCGAGGCTAATCCCTCTTTGCACGCTCTCGGAGGGCAGCTATAAGCGCAGGTCCCATGAGGGTCACGTCACCGGCGCCTTGCGTCACAACAAGATCGCCCGGCTTGCACTCATCGCAAAGACGCTCGACGAGCTCGCGGCGGTTCGCGACATACGATACATCCTCCACCTTGCCATGTGCGCGGACCTCGCTCGCAACTGTCTTTCCCGATATGCCTGGTATGGGCATTTCGCCTGCGGGGAACACGTCCATAACGTAGAGGGCGTCTGCATCGTCGAATGCCGTGCCAAAATCGTGCTTGAGCAATTGGGTACGCGTATAGCGATGCGGCTGGAAGACGCAGACCACACGCTTGAAATCCAACGTGGACGCAGCGTGCAACGTTGCGGCGATCTCGGTTGGATGGTGGCCATAGTCGTCCACAACCGTTATGCCGGACACCTCTCCCACGCTGGTAAAGCGCCTGCGTGCCCCCTTGAAGCACGTAAGTGCTTGTGCGGCCTGAGTTACGTCGAGTCCAAGCACATCGGCTACGACAATTGATGCGGTGGCATTTAGGATGTTATGCATACCAGGGTTAGCGGCTATCGTGACGCTAACCACCTGCTGGGAAGGTGTGCGAACCTCCAGTGACGTGGAGAGTCCCTTCGTCGAGACTTTGCGACATACGTAGTCGTTGTCCTCATTGAAGCCGTAGGTAACCACCTTGCGACCCGTGGAATTTGCAAGCTCCACATGATGGGGAACGTCGCCCATGATGATTACCGTACCATCTTGTCCCACGAGGTCCATAAACTCGCAGAACGTCTCTTCCAGACGCTCAAGGGTGCCGTAGTGATCCAGATGGTCGGCCTCGATATTGGTGACGACCACCACATTGGGATCGAGGAACAGGAACGACCCGTCCGACTCGTCGGCCTCTGCCACGAAATAACCGCCCTGCCCGTTGCGCCCGTTGGTGTCGTAGCCCTCCACGACGCCACCGATGAGGAACGAGGGATCGAGCCCCATGACGTCGAGCATCGTTGCGACCATAGAGCTCGTGGTGGTCTTGCCATGCGTGCCCGCCACGGCAATGGTCGTGGCGTCTTCCGAGAGCGCCGAGAGCATCTTTGCGCGCGGCCACACAGGAATTTCGAGCTCCCGCGCACGGACGAGCTCCGGATTGCTCTCGGGAATGGCCGTAGAGATAACAACCACGTCAGGTCGCACCTCGTCGATGGTTTTGGCCTCATGACCCACCCGTACGTCTATTCCCGCAGACTCGAGCTCGCGCACATAGTGCGACTCCTTCAGATCCGAGCCGGTAACTTTGCATCCGCGCTCATGGAGCACAAGCGCAATGCCACTCATGCCCGCGCCGCCAATGCCTATAAAATGAGCGCTGGTAAAATGCGCTTGCTGATCGTTGTGAGCCATTCGTCCTCCCCTAACCATTGTGATTTTACAAGTGTAACGCTCTTCTGCCACGTATGGCAGACCGCTACAAAACCAACAATGGAGGGCTATCAGCCAGCGGAAACGACGGCCTCCACCTGGTCGGCAAGAACGCTCGCCGCCTGGTCCTGTGCAAGGCTCCTTGCGGCCTGACGCATGCTTTGCCGCTGGTCGGCATCGTCAACCAGAGCAAACACCACATCCGCGAGCGCATCGCCATCCAGCTGATCGTCGGGCACGAGCCTTGCGGCACCCGCGTCCACGAGATAGCGAGCATTGGTGGTTTGATGGTCTGCGGTCGCCAGCGGATAGGGCACGAGCACGGAGGGAACCGCAAGAGCCGCTATCTCGGCTATTGAGGAGGCACCGGCTCGCGACACCACCAAGTCGGCAGCCGCAAGCGCCTCTCCCATATTGTCGATGTAGGGCATGACCTTCCAACGACTGCGCTGGTCCTCGGAAACCGACAGTCCTTGGTTGACCTCATCGAAGAGCTCCTTGCCCGTTGAGTGTATAACCTTGATCTTCGGGCGCGAAAGCAGGTCGGAACCCATCCGCAGCACGGCCTCGTTAAGATGCCTGGCGCCCAGGCTCCCGCCAAACACCAGCACCATGGTCTCGTCCTCGTCAACACCAAAGGCAAGCCTGCCCTGCTCGCGCGATGCCTTTACGACCGACTGTCGCACTGGGTTGCCCGTTACGACCAACGACGTCTTGGGCCCAATGTGACCCTCGAAGGCTGCCAGCGCGCTCGGGAACGAAACGCAGACGCTCATGGCCCCGCGAGCACTCGTCTTGTTCGCCAGGCCCGGCACCGAGTTTTGCTCGTGGATCACGTAGGGCACGTCGCTCTTGCGACACCATTCCAGAAGGGGCATCTCCACATACGCGCCAAAGCCCACCGCAACCGAAGGAACGCCATCAGCTGCGAACTTGCGTGCCAGCGCACTCTTGGCCGCCCTCATCTTCCAAAGCGCCGTCACGAGCGTCCAAGGACGAGCGCGGTCGAAGCCGGTCACGGAAATCGGCGTAAAGTCAAAGCCAGCTTGCGGTACGAGCGTTCCTTCGAGCTTCTGCGGTTGTCCATAGAAGGTGACGTGATGTCCCCTCTTGGTCATCTCCTCGGCGAGCGCGAGAGCGGGATTGATGTGTCCGGCCGTTCCCCCGGCCGCGATCGCGACTTCCAACGTCTTAGCCATGATGCGTAGCTCCTATCATTTGTTGCGTCGCGTCGAGCGTAGACGTTCGGCAGCGCTCGGGCCAAGGTCTATTCGTCTTCTCCCCGATGAATCCACACTCACGCGTCCCGCAAGCCTCGCAGAGCGTGCCCCGCCGTTCACGACCCGCAAATCGGATCGAGGTGACTCCGAGTGAGCGTCCGTCACGGGCGCATCAGCTCTTCCCGCACTCGCGAGGCGCGTGGAGCGCGGCATCACCCGCCCGGCAGTAGAGCTGCCCGCGTGGGCCGAGAATGTATCTGCCTCGGTCTCGTCAGTCGCGATCCTGAGTTTCGAGCGCCGCACCTCATAGCGAGTCTGCGGCAGCGCGGAGCGAAACGACACCGACAGCACCAGCCCCACGAGCATGAGCGTCGAAATGATCGAGGATCCACCATACGAGACAAAAGGAACGGGTTTTCCAGAAAGGGGAAAGATGCCAATTACGCCACTCACGTTGAGGAGAAGCTGCACGACGATGAGTGTTGTGCAGCCAGCAGCTATGAGTCGTCCCATGAGATCCGAGGCGTTCTCCGCGATCTTCAGACCCGCCCAAAGCAACACGCCAAAGGCAAGGATCATCAGCATGGCCCCCACGAATCCGAGCTCCTCTCCCACCACGGCAAAGATGAAGTCGTTGTGAGCCATGGGAAGGTAGTTGTACTTCTGGCGCGAGAGCCCAATGCCAACGCCCGTGACCCCGCCGGACCCCAGCGCGTAGAAGCCCTGCACGAGCTGGTAGCCTGCGCCGAACTCGTCGCTAAAGGGATCGAACATGGTCATGATGCGCGCTCGCGAGTACTCGTCACGCAAGGCCAACACGGCCGCGATGCCCACGCCCGCCAAGAGGATGAGGAAGACCTTGCGCATGGGCACGCCCGCCAGGTATGCCATCACCAAAAGGGTTACCGCCAGCACACCCGTGGTGCCTTTGTCGGGTTGGAAGAGGATGAGGCCCATGGGAAGAACCACGCCGCCTGCCAGGAGCTTGAGCGCCTGCCTGTCGTCTATGGAGCCCTCCTCGAAGCGCTTCTGCGCAATGAGCGAGGCGGTAAGCAGCACCGTCACCTTTGCGAACTCCGAGGGTTGAAGCGAAAACGGACCCATCGCAATCCATCGCGTGGCGCCATAGGCATCATGGCCCGCAATGGGTGTGTACACCAAGACAAGCGAGAGGAACGTGAGGACCCAAACCACCTTTAGCGCAATGCCGCGCCACCTTCGATAGTCAAAGATTGCGAGTGCGGTAGCGAATACGAGCCCCGCGACCGAGAACCCAATCTGACGGACCAGGAAGTAGCTTGGGTCATTTCCATACGCCTTGGAGGTGAGGCCAACGATGGAAGAGCTCGAATAGATCATAAGAAGACCAAAGAGCAGCAGTCCCATCGAGCACGCAATAAAGAGGATACGCGGCAACATAATGCGCGCTGGCACCCCTTCGGCATCCAATGCGCCCACCGTTTCGCTCGCATGATTCTTAAACGGCAAAAGGTGAGCAACCAACCCGCTCATCGGCTGCCCTCTCGCGCGGCAAGCTCGGCGACCAAACGCTTGAACTCCTCACCGCGCTGCAGATAGTTGGCAAACTCGTCGAAGGACGAGCATGCGGGCGACAAAAGCACCACGTCACCCTCGCTTGCCAACGAACGCGCGCACTCCAAGGCATCCGCCATATGCGGGACTTCCTCGACGACAAGGCCCATCCCGTCGTCGGCAACGCGCAGAGCCTGGGCAATGCGCCCACCGGCCTCCCCATAGCAAACCGCCGCCTTGCAGCGCGCGGAAACCGCATGGGCAAGCGTCGAGAGCTCGGTGCCCTTGTCGTGGCCTCCCAGCAAAACCACCACACGACCCGGCACGAAGGCGGTAAGCGCCTTCTCGACCGCGTCCACGTTGGTGGCCTTGGAATCGTTTACGTACGAAACGCCGTCGATATTGCCGCAGGGCTCGATGCGATGCCCCAGGGGCTGGAAAGACAGCAATCCGTGGCTCACGGCACCTTCCGAAACGCCCAGTTCCAAGGCTATGCAAGAGGCGGCGAGGGCGTTCTGCACGTTATGGTCGCCCTTAATGGAAAGGTTCTGCGCGAGCACGAGCCTGTGCTCCACGCCGTCCAGCCTCACCATGAGCCGTCCGTCGCTAACGTACGCCGCATTCTGCGCCTTGGGAGGACAGTGCACCGACACGTGGCATACGCGCAACCCCCTGGCCTCCAGCCGCGCGATCGCGCTGCGGCACCACTCGTCCTCATCCGAGACGATCGCAAGGTCGCCCTGATTCAAGTTGGCAAACACCCGTTCCTTGGCGAGCGCATACTCGTCCATCGAACCGTGCCACTCCAGATGGTCGGGAGTCACGTTGAGCAGACAGGCGACGCGCGGGTGCAGGCGCCGTGTGACTGCCAACTGAAAGCTTGAGAGCTCCGCCACGAACCAGCTGTTCGGGTCGCGGTCGGCCACGCAGCTAGTCGCGAGCGTGCCCACGTTGCCCACTGCCTGGGCATCCAGCCCTCCGACCTTCAGGAGCTGCGTCGTGAGCAGAGTGGTCGTGGTCTTGCCGTTGGTGCCGGTAATGGCAACCCAGCGATCGGGACTCTCCGACCAAGCGAACTCGGGTTCGCCCATGACGTTTTTCGCATGCTCTTCTGCCGAACGGAAGAATGCCGACCCCATCGGTATGCCGGGAGACACGATCGCAAGGTCGTAAGAACCCTCTAGATTCTCCGTTCCGCACACCACGCGCACACCGCGTTGCGAAAGCTCGCGAGTCTGTTCGTCTTCCTTGGAGCTGGCGCCCCCATAGAGCGTCACCGACCCCACGCGTTCGGGAGACAGGTCCGCAAGGTAGCTTGCCACACCTATGCCGGTCTTGCCCAAGCCCAAGACGACGACGTCTCCAAGCGACGATATGGATTCCATGGATGCCTCCTAGCGAAGTTGGAAATACAGCGCGAAGCCAAGGGCCACAAACGCAGCGGATATGATCCAAAAGCGAATGACAACCTTGTTCTCGCTCCAACCGAGTTTCTCGAAGTGGTGGTGGATGGGCGACATAAGAAAGACTCGCTTACCGGTACGCTTGAACACCACCACCTGAATCATTACCGAAAGGGCCTCCGCAACGAAGAGGCCGCCCATAACGAGCGAGATGATCTCGGTCTTGGTGAGCACTGCCAGCGCTGCAAACGCGGCACCCAAGGCCAGCGAGCCGGTGTCACCCATGAAGATGGACGCGGGGAAGCAGTTATGCCACAAGAAGCCAATGCATGCGCCGGCAATGGCCCCCGCGAACGCCGCCATAGGCAGCTCGCCGTACCTAAAGGCGACCATTGCCATGCCAAACATCGCCATCATTACGGTGCCGCCAGCCAATCCGTCCAAACCGTCGGTCAGGTTCACCGCGTTGGAAAGGCCTGCCATCAAGAGAAACACGAATATGATATAGAGCCAAGGAATCCTAAATGCACTCGGACCACTTCCAATAGTAGTGGTAAGCACGCCAAGATCGATGGTAAAGCCGCCGGGAAAGCGCACGTCTGGCGGGATTCCCACCCAGTTTACGGCCGCGAGGCAAAAGGTTACCGAGATAACGACCAACCCCGCCATCTTTTGCGAGGGCGTGAGGCCAAGCGAGCGCTTGTGCGCCACGGACTCGATGTCGTCAAACAGGCCAAGCGCTCCAGTGGCAAGCATGGCCACCATGGCGCATACGAGTTCCGGAGACCACGGAACCATGACGAGGCAGGTCAGGAACACGCCCAAAAGCATTACGGCACCGCCCATGGTCGGCGTGCCCTGCTTCACAAGATGGCGCTGCGGCCCGTCGGCACGTATCTGCTGGCCGATGCCACCGCTCTTCATCATGCGAATGAACGCAGGCATAGCGACGCCCACGAGCAGGGCGGCAATAAAGACGGCAAGGAACACCTGGTAGGTAGGATAGGCTGGATTGCCAATGAACATGCCAATCATGCGTTGAGCACCTCCTCGCTCAGCCGATCGAGCCCGGCTGCGCGCGACGCCTTAACCAAGACGAGGTCGTCCTTGTCGAATATCGGCGACAAAGCCTTTGCGGCGTCGTCCGCCGACCCAAATCGTTCCAGTCGGTCCTCCGAGAAGCCCATGGTGCGCGCTGCCTGCGCCATGTGCCCCGCCTCTTCCGAACCGATGAAGACCAGCATGTCGAGCGGCTTTGCCGCAGCATAGGCACCCACGAGCTCATGCAGGCGGTGTGACTCGTCACCCAGCTCGCCAATCTCACCAAGGATGGCGACGCGACGGCCTGCGCACTCCATAGCGCACAGCACATCCAATGCCGCAGCCATAGAGCTCGGACTCGCGTTATACGAATCGTCTATGACACGAGGCGACTCGCCGTTTTGGCGGACCTCCATGCGCATGCGGGCGGCACGCATCTTGCATATGCCTTCCACGGCCTCTTTGCAGGGAATCCCGAGGGCGAGGATGGCTCCCAAGGCGCTTTGCAGATCGTACACCATTGCTTGCCCAGGCAACGAGAGGGTCCCCGCAAGCGTTCCCACGCCCTGAACTGCCACCTCGAAGGTGGGCAGACCCTGAGCGTCAAGCGTCACCTTGGCAGGCCCCACTGGCGATCCTGTGCCTCCCACGCGCAAGCAGCGCACGCCCGCTGGCGCACAAAACTCGTTCTCTATGAAGTCGGCAAAGTCATCCGCGTCCGAGAGCACCAGCACGGGACCTATGCCATTGGCCGCCCTAAGGCCTCCTACTACCTCGGCCTTCGCGCGGGCGATGCCCTCACGCGACCCCAAGTTCCCGATGTGGCTCGTCCCCACGTTGGTTATCACGGCAATCTGGGGCTTCGCGGCATCCGCGATGCGGCTGAGCTCGCCCGCGTTGTTCATGCCCATCTCCACCACGAGGACCTCGTCCTCAGGCGAGGCGTCGAACAGCGTGAGCGGAACGCCGAGCAGGTTGTTGAAGTTTCCCTTTGTTGCATGGGTGCGCGCGCAGACGCCTATGCCCGCAGCCAGCATCTCCTTGGTGGTGGTCTTGCCCACCGAGCCGGTGACGCCTACCACCTTCCATTGCGGATTGCGCTCGCGCCACGCCTTTGCGAGCGCCAGCATGAATGCCTCGCCGTCGTCGTTTGCCGCACGCAACAATGCGCCGTCGCTCTCCTCAGCGGCACGAAGCGCTTCGCCCGAGGCCTGCGCCGTGAGCACGACCACGCGAGCGCCCGACTCAAGCGCCTTCGCGGCGAACTGATTGCCATCCACACGCTCCCCCGCGAACGCGACAAATGCCCCGTGAGAGGGTATCGTACGCGAGTCGATGCTCAAACCCTCGAAGGAGACGCTAGGATCGCCTGCAACCAGCGTAGCGCCAGTTGCCTCCATCATCTCCCTAACCGTCATGCGTATCATGTATCACTCCTCACCAAGCCCCTAAGAAGTGGACAGGACGCCCATATCCTCAAGAACCTCACCCATAATAGCCGAGAATACGGGACCTGCGGATGAGTAAGCGATATATGGAGTTTCGTTCAAACCTACATACAGAAGCACTTGCGGATCGCTTGCCGGCGCGAACCCGATCAGGGAGGCGAGGTACCTTCCCTCAATGTATTTGCCATTCTCCGCCTCTTCGCCGGTGCCCGTCTTGGCGGCAACGTCGTAACCTTCCACCGCGGCGGTCTGCCCCGTGCCGTCCTCCACCACGGTCTTCATCATATCGGTGATTTTCTCGGCCGTTCCTTCCGAAACGGCCTGGCTCTCGTTGGACCACTGCACCGACTTTCCCCCGACGGTCACCGCGAAGTGGGGCGTGCACAGGACCCCCTTGTTGGCTATGGCGCCAACCGCACGCACCATCTGGACCATGGGTATGGAGAGACCCTGCCCGAACGACATCGAGCCCAGCGAGGATCCGTCGTATTCCTCACGCGACTTCACGATGCCAGGCGACTCGCCGGGATAGTCGATCCCGGTGAGCTGACCTATACCGAATTTCTTGATTCCCTCCGAAAACACGTCTGCGCCGATCTTCTCCTGCGCTATGAGCGCCGCTCCTACGTTTGAGGAGCGCCGGAGCATCTCTCGCAGGTTCATCTGCGTATGCTCGTTACGACCGTCCTCGTCGGACACGATATCGTGACCGACCAAAAGCGTCGGCGGCATGTCGAAGTAGTCGCTCGTCTGTACGGTACCGCTTTCAAGGCCTATTGCGGCGGTGAGGACCTTGAATATGGAGCCAGGGTCGTAGGAGTCCGAGACGAGCTTGAGGTTAAGCGCCTCTCCCGCGATTGACGCGGAATCGGTGAGGTTGGCATAGGGAGTCGAACAGGCGGCGATGATCTCGCCTGAGCGGGGGTCACAAACCATGGCAAAGCCCGACTTCGCCTCGTTTTCGTCCACGGCCGCGAGCACCTTTTCCTCCACGAAGCGCTGTACGTCCACGTCTATGGAGAGCACGATGTCCTTGCCGTCTTTGGGCTGCCTCACCTCCGCGGCCGCACCCGCGATGGGGACCCCTCCCAAGCCGGTTTCCATGATCATCTCTCCGTTGGTGCCCGAAAGCTCATCGTTGTACATGAGCTCGAGACCGGAGACGCCCTGATTGTCTATGTTGACCATGCCCAACACCTGGCCGCATACCTCGCCGTACGGATACACGCGCCTTGTCTGGCCGAGCAGGTACACGCCGGCATATCCGTTGGCAATGAGCTCGTCGCGAAGCGACTCGCAAGCCTCCTTGTCGGCCTTGCGCTCCACATACACGAACGTGGAGTCTTTGCTCAACAGCTCCTTGTACTTGGATGCGTCGCCGCCCAGGATGCGCACCAGCAGTTCCGTCTCGGCGTCGATGTCCGTGACCTCGCGGGGGTTGCAGTACACGTCGTAGCATTCCTCGCTCATCGCGAGCACGTTGCCGTTGCGATCGTATATGGTACCTCGCCTTGCCTGCAGCGTTTGGGTGTTGGTCCTGCGATGCTCGGCCGCATCGGCATAGGTCTTGCCGTTGATTACCTGAAGATAGAACAGGCGGACGGCCACGAATGCCATGATGACCACAATGGCGATGAACACATAGGGCAAGCCGCCGCCACCGGCGCCGAACCCAAATCTTCCGCCACCTGTGCCGTACCGCTTACGCGACGCCTCGTCGTAGGACGCCTCGTCATCTGCCCTACCGCGCCCCATCTAGCAACTACACCCTTTCCCCTTTGGCCTCCGCCAAACCATGGACTGCGCTCAACTGCGAGTCGCACATGGTACTCCGACCATGCGCGCTCGTCTAGTCAATCGCGATCATCTGCGCATCGTTTGCGTAAACCATGCCGTAGTTTTGCGTGGCGATCTTGGAGATTCGGTCCGAGCTTGTGAGGAGGGAACGCTCGATGCGCAGATCGCCGTTCTGGGCTCGGGTCTGCTTGATCTGAGAGGTGGTGGCCGCATTCGTTTGCAGCAGCGCAACGGTACCCGAGGTAAGCGCAACGCTTACGCCACCTGCCACAAACAGTGCTATGGCCACGGCCACGACATAGCCGATTACGCGCACCAGTGCGGGAGACACCCCACGCCTTGCGCGTGCATCCAGCCGACCGCCCTCCAAAGGAGTGAGCACATCCGGCGTCAGTTCGCGCTCATATGCAAGTCCGTCGTACGAATACGCCTCGGCTGTTTGGTATCTCATGGTGACCCCTGTTCATTGGTGCTGCGTTGGTGTTGCGTTTGCGTTGCGTTTGTGGTGCGTCTCTTCTTCGCTCCTGCTTCGTTTAGCTTACTGACGCCGGCGATGATTCGTCGGCGTCAGTGGTCAATCCTTATTGTGCGTCCGAGGTGTCGAGCTTTGTGGCAACGCGCAAAAGCGCGCTCCTTGCACGGGGGTTGACCGCAACCTCGTCCTCGGACGCGACGAGGGGCCGCCTCGTGTTAACGTGAACAATCGGCACGTGTCCGCATGCGCACACCGGAAGATCCGGTGGGCAGATGCAACCTTTGCTCATTTGGCTGAACGTGTGCTTTACGATGCGGTCCTCAAGCGAGTGATAGCTTATGACCGCAATGCGTCCGCCAGGGTTTGTCCAGCGAATTGCCGCCTCAAGCCCTCGCTCGAGGACCTCCGTCTCGTGATTCACCTCGATGCGAATCGCCTGAAACGTCTTGCGTGCGGGATGTCCCCCATGGCGCCTGTCACGTGCTGGAATCGCATCGCGAACGATGTTCGCAAGCCTGAGCGTACCTGCTATGGGCTCGCGCTTTCGCTCGATCACAATGCGATGCGCTATGGCGCGCGCGTGACGTTCGTCCCCATAGGATCGAAGAATCCGGGTGAGGTCTGCTTCGGTGTAGTTGTTCACGACCTCAGCTGCTGTTGTGGTGTTGTTACCCGGATCCATACGCATGTCGAGGGGTGCGTCCTCCCTATAGGAGAATCCCCTTTGTGCCACGTCCAACTGAGGGCTCGATACGCCGAGGTCGAACAAAAAGCAGTCGACGCCCGGCAACTCGGCCCTCACGAGCAGCTCATCCAAGTCGCCAAAGTTTCCCTTGAGGAGGGTCACCTTTGCCTCGGGCACCTCGACTTGCAAGCGTTTGCCTGCGGCATCGAGCGCCATGTTGTCCTGGTCGATCCCCACGAGCATCCCCGTAGGCGCCACCCGCTTGGCCAGTTCGACGCTGTGGCCCGCACCTCCCAGGGTGCAGTCGCACACAACCTCTCCCTCACTAGGGGCAAGCCATTCCAGAACCTCAGAGAGCATTACTGGCACATGCCGATATTCACTTGTCAACTCGCTCACTCCCTACAGCTCTTCGCCGAACATGAGCGCGTCAAGGTCTTCGGCCAGGTTGGCCTGCTGATCCTCCCACTTCTGGGTGTTCCACACCTCGAAGTGGTCTTCCACGCCCACGACCGTAACGTCGCGCTCGAGCCCAAGCCGCTTGCGAGCCCCGGCATCGCTGGCGTCCACCTTGCCCAGTGCAATACGTCCGGCAGAATCGACGTCCACCGGAACGGCACTGCCCGTGAGCATGCGGCGAAGCGCCACGTGCTTGCGATTGCCTGGCTCGAACTTCTTCCCGTCCTTCTCGAAGAAGCTGTTTACCCACGAGCCAAAGCCCTCGGGAGTGAACCCGTACAACGCATCTTTGAGGGGAATGAGCAACAGCTGATTGCCGTCGAGCTGCTTGCGATAGTTCGCTGGCAGCGTAAGGCGTGCCTTGGCATCCAAGTTGTAACGCTTGGAGCCATATAGGTACATCCTTCACATCCCTTCCGACGTCCCGTGGAAAGCCTGGGTGTATTTGTGGAGCGTTTAAGCTGCGTTGGTGGTATGTCGGCCTTCCCCACGAGGGCATTCGATCCTCTCGAATGCGTGAACACATAATACACCTATCCACACTTTCCCCCACCTTCTCCCCTCAAGAAACTTTTTCCTCCCCCTTATGACCCGAACAAGAGTTACCCAATATCTTGTGGAACGAACAAAATCGCAACACAAGCTCGCAGATAAGTTCTTCTGTACGACCAAACATATTGTGTAGGAATTGTGTATGTACCTAGTCCAAAAGGTAACGTGGGGCCACCTGGAGGCACCGGCGATTCCCCACCTTCCCCCACCCCGGGGTTCGCCTAGGCGTTTTCCACCCCAAAACGGCCCCCACGCACGGTGCGCCGACGGAATTTGCCGGGATCGCGAACGGTGCGGGCGGGGTTGCCGGGATTCGCCGCACTGCGGCCGAAGCCAGCAGCCCCGCCCCTACCGCGGGCATTCCCGGCAACCCATCCTTCGCCCTAAGCCCCCGAAACGGTCTAATCGGCACGCTCCGCATGCGCACGCGGATGGGCCGTAAGGTACTCCCAGCGAATGTGCGTGCGATCCACATGCGAATAGATCTGGGTGGTAGCAATGCTCGCGTGGCCAAGAAGCTCCTGCACCACACGAAGGTCGGCGCCGCCTTCCACCAGATGCGTCGCAAAGCTATGGCGCAACGTATGGGGGTGAAGCCCATCTATGCCGACGTAGCGGCCATACTTCTCGCAAATCGCGTGCACCGACTGCCGCGTAAGACGTCCGCCCCGCTGATTCAGGAACACCGCGTTGGTCGCCCTGCCCGCACGCAGCAGACCAGGCCGCCAACTCTGGATGTAGGAGGAGAGGGCCCGAAGCGCCGCTCCGCCAAGGGGCACCACGCGCTCCTTGGACCCCTTGCCAAAGACGCGCACGAGCTCTTCCTCCAACAAGACCTCGCGCATGTCCAAACCGCACAGCTCCGACACCCTGAGTCCACAGCCATAGAGGACCTCAAGAATCGCGCGGTCGCGCTGACCCGCCGCCGTGGAGGGGAAGGTCTGCTCGACGAGCGAGCAAGCCTGCTGGATGGAGAGCACGTCGGGCAGCCGTTGGGGACGACGGGGCGTCGGCACGCCTAGCGTGGGATTGTGCTCGCAAATACATTCCTCCACCAAAAAGCCGTGCATGCCCCTTACGGACGCAAGTGCTCGTTCCGCAGACGCGGCGGCATAGTCGAGTTCCATGAAGGACGCCACGAACGCCTCCACGTCCTCGCGGGCCACGCTCTCAATGTCCCTCTTGCCACACGACTGCAAAAAGCCTTCGTATCGTCTCAGGTCGCGCCCATACGACTCGATGGTGTTGGGCGAACTGCCGCGCTCAACCGTAAGGTACATAAGGT
This sequence comes from uncultured Coriobacteriaceae bacterium, assembly GCA_902803315.1. GTDB lineage: Bacteria > Actinomycetota > Coriobacteriia > Coriobacteriales > Atopobiaceae > RUG440. The sequence goes on along the minus strand of CADCPM010000061.1, from coordinate 9,071 downwards.
ATTCGTCCCGCGCCCGCGCTATGTCCATAGGGTGCCTCCTCAGCCATTGTCCACTCCGCGTCCATGCCCGACCAGCATGCGGCTCCGCGCTCGCTTCGCTCGCTCACTTCGTGAGTCGCCGCTTGCTGGTCGGGCATGGACGCGGGGCATGAACCCACCTCAAAACCTTACTAGGCCTCGAGATGCGACGTAACGGTTCGCCACCGCCGCCTGATGATACCCCTTTGTTAGTCGTACGCGCCGGAGACAGGACCGTCGGGAATCACGGGTACGCCGAGCACGATAAGACCTTGTCGGTCCACATCCTCATGGCGGGCAATCGCGGCGCGCACGAACTCGCGGAACAGCGGCGCGGGGTCGTTAGGGCGGCTCTTGAACTCGGGGTGAGCCTGACACGCCACGAACCAAGGATGGATGTTGCGCGGAAGCTCGATCATCTCCACCAGGCTTCCGCTTGGGCTCGTTCCCGAAATTACAAGACCATTCTCTTGCAAGAGCTCGCGATAGTCGTTGTTCACCTCATAGCGATGACGATGCCGCTCGCTCACCAGTTCGGTGCCATAGGCCTCCCGCGCGAGGGTGTTCTGTGCGAGCACGCAGGGATACGCCCCCAGCCTCATGGTTCCGCCCTTGTCGTCCATACCCTCCTGCTCGGGCATGAGGTCTATAACCGGATGCGCTGCCATCTCGTCGAACTCGGTGGATATGGCACCTTCCAGACCACAGACGTTGCGCGCAAACTCGCAGACCGCCACCTGCAGGCCCAAACACACCCCAAAGTAGGGTATACGCTCCTCCCGTGCCAGGCGAGCGGCGCAAACCTTGCCCTCAAAGCCTCGTTTGCCAAATCCCCCAGGTACCAAAATGCCGTCGGCGTCGCCGAGCTTCTCTCGCACGTTGCCCTCGTCGATGGTCTCGCCATCCACCAGGTCTATGCACACATGGCGGCCGTAGAACACCCCCGAGTGATGCAGGGCCTCTATTACCGAGAGGTACGCGTCGGGAAGCTGCGTGTACTTGCCCACCACCTTCACATGCGTGATGTCGTGGAGCATCTCGGCCTCATGCAGGGCGCCGGTAAAGGAATACCAACTGCTCATATTGCTCTTGCGCGCATCCAATCCAAGCTTTTCGCACACCTTCAGATCGAATCCCTGGTCGGCAAGGTGACGAGGCACGTCGTAGATGGAGGGGCAATCGGAGTTCTCAAACACGCAATCGGGCCTCACGTCGCAAAAGCTTGCGATCTTTGCGCGAACGGCCGCGTTCACCTCGTGGTCTGACCGGCATACGATAAGGTCGGGTGAGAGGCCCATGGAGCGCAGCTCCTTAACCGAATGCTGCGTCGGTTTGGTTTTTATCTCGTGCGCGGCTGCGATATAGGGCACCAAGCTCACGTGGATGAGACAGCAGTCTTCCACGTCCCTCTCGTTGCGAAACTGACGGACGGCCTCCACAAAGGGCTGGCCCTCGATGTCTCCGATTGTGCCACCAAGTTCGCAAATCACCACATCGGCGCCGCTCGTCTGCTCGATGCGCGCAAAGCGCTCTTTTATGGCGTTGGTTACGTGTGGGATGACCTGGACCGTTCCGCCCAAAAAGTCACCACGTCGCTCCCGCTCGATGAGCTCGTGATAGATGAGGCCCGAGGTAAAGTTCGAGTCTTCGGTTAGGTTTTCGTTGATGAAGCGCTCGTAATGGCCAAGGTCCAGATCGGTCTCCTTGCCATCCTCCGTGACGAATACCTCTCCGTGCTGAAAGGGACTCATGGTTCCGGGGTCCACGTTGAGATAGGGGTCGGCCTTCTGCATGATGACCTTGTATCCGCGCGCCTTGAGTAAACGGCCCAAAGATGCCGCAGTGATGCCTTTGCCCAACGCCGAAACCACGCCACCAGTAACGAACACATGCTTAGCCATGGATGCCTCCCGTAAAGACGCTACTTCCTTACGGGCCTTCATGATATCAATCCTATGATTCACGCGCGTTACGCGGTGGTTACACGAATGATTATTGAGCGTACGCAAAGCCGTGGATGGCGGGAGGCTATCGAGGCGGGACGGACTCCACGTGCTCAAACAGCGCTTCGCGAACTGCGCACGTGGGGTCCGTCCCGCCCCGCCAGCCTCCCGCACAAACCACCCAAAAACGCTGGACCCATAGGGGCATTCCCTCGGGAACAGCTCACTACCAAGGGTGCTAGACGGCCGATCAGAGTGCGGCAAGCATGTCGCGCGCGTGGGCGAGAGATGCCTCGCTTGCATCGCCCGAAAGCATTCGCGCGATCTCGACCACGCGACCCTCCCCTTCGATTGGCTCGATTTGCGTGACGGGCACCTCGTCTTCGCCCAAGCCTGCGGACTTGCTCACCAAATAGTGCTGGTTGGCTCGCACGGCCACCTGAGCCAGGTGGGTAACCACGATTACCTGGTGCGTCTTGGCCAGACGTTCCAAAACGCTCGCCAAAGCGACGGCTGTGGCACCACCCACGCCGGCGTCCACCTCGTCGAACACCAGAGTCTCCACCTCATCCGAATCGCCGAGCACGACTTTGCACGCCAGCATGACACGGCTCACCTCACCACCCGAGGCAATTCGACGCAGTGGACGCGCCGAGAGGCCCGCAGCGGGTTTGTACAGCAACTCTACCCTGCTGGGACCTGCCATGGTCCACTGCGCGCGAGGGAGACGCTCCAGCGAGGCTTCCAGCATTGCAGATCCCATCTCCAAGAATGCCATCTGCTCGCTCACCAACGCGCAAAAGCGCGGAGCGGCCTCTTTGCGAGCCTTCTCCAGCGCGTCTGCGCACACAACGAGGTCCTGCTCGGCCACGTCCGCCCGACGCTGTGCCTTGCGCAAAAGCTCATCGCCGTTCTGAGCCGCGTCCACGAGCTCCTGCGCTTGCTCGCGGCGAGCGAACACGTCCTCCATATGGGGGCCGTAGCTCCGAAGCAGACCGCGGAGCTCCGCCATGCGCGACTGCATGCGATCCAGGGATTCGGGGTCGAAGTCCACCGAGTCCCTATATGCGCGCAACTCGCTGGCCACGTCCTCCACGTCAAGCAACGCACTCTGCAATGCCTGCGTGAGCTTGCCCAGGGACTCGTCGTGCCGCTCCGTATCTCGCAGCTCGTCCAGAGCGTCGCTCATGAGGTCGAGCGCGCCGTCCTCGCCGCTCAGGAAATGGCGCGCCTCGGAGGCGGAGCGCATGAGCGCCTCGGCATGCTCGGCACGCGGCAACGTGGACTCAAGCTCCTCCATCTCGCCTTCCTTGGGATCCACCTCGTCTATGCGCGAGAGCACGAACTCCGCCTCGTCCAAACGCTCTGCCGCGGACCTGCAGGTCTCGCGCACGCGATCCAGCTCTGCCTTTGCGGCGTTTGCCGCCCGCAACGCCTCCCTATACGCATCGAGGGCGGGCCCGACCTCTTCGTGAGCCCACGCGTCAATGAGCCCCACGTGACTGCCTTGCTGCAGCAGGCGCTGATGCTCGTGCTGACCGCAGAGGTCGATCGTGGAGCCGACTCCCTGCGAGAGCTCTCGTACGGACGCTATGCGCCCGTCTATGCTCACCCTGCCTCGGCCATCGCTCCCAACGCGTCGCTGAACCACCACGCCATCCGGATCCAAGTCCTTCGAGAAGAACCGCCCCTCAACAACAAGGGCGTCGGCACCCTCGCGCACGGCGCCCGCATCCGCCCGCTCCCCCATGAGCAGCTTTACGGACGAAAGCAACGCGCTCTTGCCGGCTCCGGTCTCGCCGGTAAGCACCGTAAGCCCCTCGGCAGGGCAAATCGTGGCGTCGCGAATGAGCGCGACGTTGGACACATGAAGCTCGTCGATCATCGGTTGCCCGCCTTCCCGTAAAACACGCGCGACACGGAGCCATAGAATCCCTGGGCGCTGTAATCCAAAAGAATGACATCGCCCTCCCCGCGCTTGCAGGTGACCTTCGTAAGCTGCCGCCTATCTCCCAGTGGCTGTCCGTCGGCAAAAACGCAGGTCTCCACCTGCCGCTCTGGATCCACGACGATCTCCACCACATCGGAGGGCGCCGTAAGGAACGCCCGCGCCATTAAGGTGTGGGGCGCGAGCGGTACGCACACCATGCCGCCGAACTCCGGGGTCACGATGGGCCCTCCGGCTGCCAGGGCATAGCCAGTGGAGCCAGTTGCCGTGGACACCACAAAGCCATCTCCCCGCAGGTGGTCGATGTGATTTCCCGAGACACTGATCTCAAACGCTATGACGTCACCCATTGGTCCCCTGCTCAGGGCCATGTCGTTGAGCGCCATGCGACGAATGCGCTTCTGGGAGACTTCCTCACTCGAGAACTCCGCCATGATATCCAGAGTCGCCCTCCTGGAAACATGAAGCTCCCCCGCCAATGCGTCGCACACCGTATCGAAGAGGTTCTCGGGTCCGGCGCAGGTAAGAAAACCCAAGTGCCCGTAGGATATGCCCACTATGGGCACGCCGCTATAGCCTACGGTTCGCGCAGCACGCAACAGCGTACCGTCGCCGCCAAGCGATATCGCAAGTCCGAACTCCGTGGGGTCGAGATCGTGAATCTTGGCTATGCGATTGTCGGGCACCCATGTGGTCTCTATTCCCTCAGACTCCAACCAGGCCTCGAGCCGGGAGGCATCCTCAAGGGCATCTTGCCGCATGTAATTGGGTACTATAAGAACCTTCATCAAATGCCGTCCTTGTCTGAATGTGTCCTCAGCCATCTCGGACATGTGTTCTAGTATCAGCAAAGCCTAGTGTACTATACTTATTTGGCTAAGAAATCCCATCTAGAAGAAAACCCGTTAACACGTTTTGGAGAGACACCATGGCTTCTTGCGCAGAATGCAAGCATGAGTTGGATGACGATGCCGTTTTTTGCTCCAACTGCGGCTCCCCCGTCCAAAAGGACACGACCGACAACCAAGCCTCCCCTAAAACTCAGGCGTCCCCGACCAACGGACAAACGCCGCCAACGCCGAAGAAGCGCCTTACCAAGCTGCAGCTCTTCGCTATCTCGGCGTTGTGTACGGCAGCGATTGCATGTGCGATCATCGCGCTCGTGGTGTGGCCAACCCTCCAAAAGCCGACGCAGCCTTCCAGCTCCGCCGCTTCCTCTCCGCAAAATGCTCCCTCGGCGACGGAAAAGGAGTCGAGTTCAACGGCACAAGACGCCCCCAAGGAAAAGGCAGAGTCCGATCTGAGCACCATCGCAAAGGCATACGCCGCCATGCTCGACGATGCACCCTCCTACTTCGCAGACGAGTGGTTTGGACAGCGTCCAGACGGCGAGTATCAGTACACGCTTGCCGAGATGAGCGGTGACGACATACCCGAGCTGCTTCTGAGCGTGCACTACAGCAACATCGGATCGCACAAGAGCGGCGGCATGCGTATCATTCCCTTTATTTACGACAAGGACGCAGGCGCCCCACGCGAGGTAAAGAAGGACGCGTACGAGCTCTTTTCGGAGCCTTGGAGCGAGATCGGAGCCGCCAAGGACGGCCATGCCCTCATAAGCAGCTATCGAGAGAACGGTACCAACTACAAATACGAGCGCATCACAGCCGAAGGAACGAACCTCAAAAACGCCGAGGTATCCAAGGACCAGGCAGAGTTGACGCCATTGGAGATGGTACCCGTAGCCGACCGATCCCCTCTCTCAAAACTCGATTCCAATGCCAAGTCGGATTCGCAACCGAAACAGACGGAACAGCCAAAACAAACTGAGCAGGACGTGGAGGCAGCTCGCCGTACGAAGATTCGCGAGAATGCCAAAGCTTCCGGCAAACAGGTTTTCGAAGGGACACTGCGCATTCTCTCAGGTGAGGAGGTGTCGGCAATCGACGGCACGCCCATAAACGCAAACGGCTCCTCGGTGGCCGCGCAATGGCGCAATTCCACCTACGCCTACCTCATGTTCGATCAACCAACGACGGTAGACAACGTAGCCTACGATACGGGCTCAGTATCGCGTGACGTCGACCACATATGCATCGGCATGAACGAGGGCAGCCGTTCGAACATAGGCGATTGGCCCAACTACGATGGACAGCGCGTATGCGTCGCGTGCACGGGCTTCTCCCAAAGCGACGGCGTGTCCCTTGTAACGTGTCCGTTCGTCTTCGGAAACCAGACGGCAGAGCTCCTCTATGCAGAAGGGGCAAACAACAGCGGAGAATAGGCAACCACGAAAGTGCCAAGAGCGCGGATTGCCGCTAAGGGTTTTTGGGCGCCCTGTTTTCCAGCGTCCCCAGTAGCAGGTATTCCTCGTTGCCCTTGCGACCTCGGATGGGAGACGTGCAGCTGCCCCCTATTGCGAAGCCGGCATCTTTCATGCCCTGCTCCACGCGACGCAGGGCTTCCTGGCGAACGAGCGGGTCACGCACCACGCCACCCTCGTCCACGTCCTCTCGTGCTGCCTCGAACTGGGGCTTTACGAGCGTGAGGAACCTGCCTTGCGGAACGAGCAAGGCGCATACGGCTGGCAGCACGTTGAGCACGGAGGTGAACGACACGTCGCACACAGCGAGGTGCACCTTACGCGCCTGAGGATGCCGGGGAAGATCCACCACGTTCGTGCGCTCGACAAGCGTCACACGTTCGTCCTGGCGAAGCGACCAGTCGAACTGGGCATATCCCACGTCCACGCTCAGCACCGACGCGGCCCCATGACGTAAGAGACAGTCCGTAAAGCCGCCCGTTGAGCAGCCCACGTCCAGGCAGTCGAGCCCGTTTGCGTCAACGCCGAATTCCCGAAGTCCATGCTCGAGCTTGAGCCCACCCCGACTCACATAGGGTGTGTGGCCCTTTACATGAAGTGGAATGCCTGGCAGCACTTGCTCGCCAGGGCTCGTGAGCCTGCGATCGCTTGTGCTCACCTCGCCCGCCATAACGGCACGCATGGCATCTTGAGTTGAGGAAAACAGACCCTGGTCAACCAGCTCCTGGTCCAGGCGATGCCTACGACTCGCTTTCCTGCGCGTCATTCTTGTCCTGAGCTGCTTGCTCGTTCTCTTGGTCGCCCTTGTTTTCTGAGTCGCCGTCATTTGCGTCCTGCGTTTCGGAAGGAAGCACTTCGGAAGTGTCCACGAAGTCTACCGCCTTCGAACCCAACGCAATCGCCTCGTCAAAGAGGTCCAGCGAACTCTCCAATGGGACGTCCTTGCGCTTCACCTGAACGACGATTTCGTCCAGACGCTCGGTAATCTGGCTGAAGGTAGTGTAGGAGGAGGTGTCTATGCGCTTCCTATTCGCCATCGGACTCCCCCTCCGCAGCGTCGCTGGCATCCTCGACGTCCTGGGAGTCCAGGACGTTATCCATAGCGCCTTCGGGCTCCGACGCATCCTCGGACGCATCTTCCGAATCGACGCTGGCATCCTTCGAGTTGGCAGCGGGCAATACGTCGACGCCATCCTCCAAATCAGACGCCACCTTGCCCAGCAGGCCGTTTACGAATCGAGGCGACTCGTCGGTGCCATATGCCTTGGCAAGTTCCACCGATTCGTCTATCGATACGGCAACCGCTACCTCGTCGACCTCTAGCATCTCGTAGATTGCCAGACGAAGCAGGTTGCGGTCCACCGAGGGCATCCGATCTATTGTCCAGTTGGTGGACGAGGATGAGATAATCGCATCCAGTTCCTCGCGCATTGCGTCGGCACCCAATGCGATCCTCTCGCCATACTCGTCCAGCGGGCCCTTGCTCAAAGCATAGGGCCCAGAAAGAATCTCGGTTACGCTACGACCAACAGCCTCAGCCTGAAAAAGAAGCTGCAGCGCTTGGCTGCGTGCGAGCGTTCGCCCGCCAAAGCTACGTGCGGACAAACGACTACTCCTTGGGGAACACGAGGTTATCGATGCAGACGTTCACGCATCCCACGCTAAAGCCCATCTGGCTGCTGACCGACGCCGCAATGGCCTCGCGAACGTCCTCGGCCAACTTGGTAAACGGGTAGCCATAGAACACCGAGAGCCGTACGGTAACGATGAGCTTGTTGTCTTCGACCTCGGACTCAACCGCAGGCTCGTTCGACACAGGCTTTGCCGTAAAGACGGAGATGAGGCTCGAGGCTATGGCGTTCTCGCCTACCGAAGCCACTCCCTCAACGCGTTCTGCTGCCATCGACACAATCGCAGCGACTACGTCTCGAGAAACACCGATGCCAGAAATAACAAGTTCGCTTTCCATACTTCACCTTTCCTGCCAACCCACTTGGTTTGACGTGTTGGTATGTCCTTGCAAACGTGCTAGACGCGCGAGACGAACTTACCGGTACGGGTGTCCACCTTCACGCGCTCGCCCACATTCAGATACATGGGAACCTGAATGCTCGCGCCTGTCTCGATAACCGCCGGCTTCGTGCCACCCTGAACGGTGTCGCCCTTGAACCCGGGATCGGTCTCGGTTATCTCTACCTCGATGAACATGGGAGGCTGCACCGCATACAGAACGTCGTTGGCATAGTTGAGCAGGCACACGTCGTTCTCCTTGAACCACTTGGCGTTATCGCCAATAAGATCGGTGCCGACCTCGATCTGCTCGTACGTCTCCATATCCATGAAGTAGTAAAGATCGCCGTCGTTATAGAGATACTGCATCTCGCGCGTGCGCATGTCGACGCTCTCGAACTTGGCGGACTGCTGGAAGTTCTCCTCGTTCACGCGACCCGTGCGGATGTTGCGATACTTCGTGCGAACATAGGTATTGCCCTTGCCAGGCTTAACGTGCTGCGCGTCAAGGATAACGCAGTCATTGCCCTTGATGTTGACGCCAAGTCCAACCTTAAGATCGGTGATGCCGAGTGTAGCCATTGGTTTCTCACTTTCCTCATACGGGCCTTCGCGACCCTTTTTCTAGCCCCGATATCATAGCAGATTGGTACACATGCAGAAAACCCCAACAAGTGTAACGTCATATCATGCTTAAAGACGCGCTACCATTCGGTCCTCCAGGCCTGCGGCTCGGTCCTCAGCGCCCGCGACGTGGCCCCATGCGGCTCCGCGCTCGCTTCGCTCGCCTGCGGCTCGGCCCTCCGCGCCCGCGACGTGGCCCCATGCG
>CADCPM010000060.1 GCA_902803315.1 uncultured Coriobacteriaceae bacterium | reverse complement strand
TTGCATCGGAAGGTAGTCATACCACTGAAACATCCATGGGACAAAGAAATGCCATAACCCTACCAAAGCGCTGATTACAACTGAAATATAATATAGAATCTTTGTTCCTTTTTTCAAAATTTTTCGCCTCTACAAATTCCGATTTGCCGCTCGGCCAATTCTACGGCACGGGCGGGGTTGTGACGCGGGCGCATTCTTCACCTGACCTTATCGGCAGATTGATGGAGGTGTGCATGGGTGCTAACGGTCTGGACGAGTATTGGGTGCCGGAGCATGTTAAGGACTATCTTCGCAAGCTCGGGTTTGTCCTTCCCTTGGATGACATGGAGCCTTGGATTCGTAGCTGGGATGACTGGATGTCGGCACGCGGGGAATTCTATGACTACCGCGACAAGGACGGCATGGGACGCGTGTATGCTGTCCACTGTAGAAGCATTCACCCTGCCATGAGGGTTTGCAAGGAGTGAGGCTCTCTTCTCCTTAATGAGGAAGTGAAGGTCGTGTGCGAGGACCAGAGAGCCACCGACTGGATCAACTCGTTCTTCTCTTCCACAAACCTCATGAACGCGGCGCAGGCCACCGTGGTGAGGGCGTTCGGGCTCGGCACGGGCGCCTGGGTGTTGTGGATCGACCTGGGTAAGCAGAAGGTTCGCATCCGGCATTACGACGCTCGCATGGTCATTCCGCTTAGCTGGGAGGAGGACGGCATCACGGAGTGTGCTTTTGTCACCAGGGCCTTCTACCGTGGGAAGGCCGTGGACCAGCTGCAGATGCACCTCAAGGGCGGCATGGGCTTCTCGGCAAATCCTTCTTCACCTTCCACACCTTCACCTGGCAATGCGGACGCTCTTCTCATCAATGAAAGCGAAGAGACCTATAGGATCGTCACCGTGTGCTTTGACCATGAGGGAAACGAGCTCGCGCCCGTCGGCATCCTGCCGGTCTACGACACGGGCTGTCCTTTCCCCGCCTTCGGCATCGTGAAGCCAGCGGTCACGAATACCAGGGTGGATATGAGTCCCTACGGGCAATCGGTGTTCGCAGACGCGGTGGATGCGGTGCAGGCGGTGGACCTCACCTTCGACGCCCTCATCAACGAGATCGACCTGTCCAAGATGCGCGTGTTCCTCTCCGACGTCCTCTTCGACAGGGAAACCGATGGGAACAAGAACGTCACCATCCCGTTCGGCAAGCAGGACTGCAAACTTCCGCAAGGTCATGTCGACGGAAGACACCATCCAGGAGATCGCGCCAGCGCTGCGCACCAATGGTCAGATCGAGGCCTTCCGCGTGGCCCTGCAGATGCTCGGGGACCTCACCGGCTTCGGCATCAACTACTTCGACATGAACGAATCGCGCGGGTACGTAAAGACGGCAACGGAGGTGTCTAGCGACAACTCAGCGCTCATGCGGAACATCAGAAGGCACGAGAACAGCCTGGAGGGCGCGATCGTCTCCATAGCCAGGGCACGCGCGACCGAGATCGGCACGGACACAAGGTAAAATGGGCTCGGCAAGGATGAAAGGGGCATCGCATGGCATCGAGCGCAGAATACCTGGAGTACGTCCTCGACCTTCTGGCAGGCGTGCCAGACGTCACCACGCGAAAGATGATGGGCGAATACCTCCTCTACTCGTCCGGCAGGCTCTTCGGCGGCGTCTACGACGACCGGTTCCTCGTTAAGGACACGCCCGCGTCGCGTGCCATGCTTTCGTCATCGGAGATCCCGTATGACGGGGCGCCGGAGATGATGCTGGTGGACATAGAGGATCGCGACGCGGTGGCCGACCTCGTCATTCGCATGCTGCCCGAGCTTCCCGAACCAAAGAGGCGTCGCAAGTAGGCAACGCGCAAGCTACTCGGCCTCGAGCTCGATCCTCTCGCCGTCCCTCACGAGCTCGACGGTGTAGCCGCACGCCTGTGCGATCTGGACGAGGGTGTCGGTGCGCGGGTAGCTCCCACGGCTTATGAGCGCGGAGAGGAACATGCGGGACTTCCCGAGGGCCTGGGAGGTGCCCACGACGCCCTTGCCACCCTTCTCGCACATGTGCTTTATCGCCTCGGTGATCCGCATACCCCTTGCCCCTCCCCTCATGTGTGCGGGAGCAGTCCATCCCAGCTGGCAGAGGTTAGCAATATGTAATCTCTACGGAGGAGGATGCCATGACCGCCACCATCACCAAGGAAGCCACCGCCTGGAAGCTCCCCGACCTGGACAGACTACCACTGCGAGGAGCTCGGCCCCATGACCCTGGGGCAGATGCTCGACGGCGTGGACCCGGACCTGGTGACCTCCGACCAGACCATGTACGAGGACCTGCTGTGGGCCTTCGGCGCCTGGGACACGCTGTAGCAGATGAACGCCGCGATGGCCACGCGCGTGTACGTGGCGGACCCTGACGGCACCGTGGGCTTCAAGCTGGTCAAGTAGCCACGCGGGCACATGCAACGGCATACGAGCTCTCCGGGGACGGCCTGCGGGCCGCCCGCCGCCCGCATGGCAGGCCCGACCCGCGCCCCACGGCACACCTGCCCATGGCGCGGCCCAACCCTCGATGTGCCTGCGCTTGCGTGGCTTGTGCGCACTGCCAGGCGGCAGACATAATTCGACGACGTGACGGTCACGATCTCATTGACGCTCAGCGACGGCTGACACGCAGGTGCGTCGTTTGGGAGGCAGCCACGGTCTCGGTGCGCGCTTCCTCTCTTCCTACACGGTCATCTCGTCAAGGTTGCGCTCACTTGCGAATCGTTCCGCTACGTTCCCTTCTCTTCTTAGCTGCCAGCTAATTTATCGAGATTCAGACTCTGATAGAATGCAATCGTATGTATTCGGTTCGCATTAGGAGGCAACCACCATGGGCTACCGCGACTTGGTTGATAAGGGTGCAGACCGGACTGAGATTCAGTATTTTCTCGCTCAGGGCGAAATGTCGACGACGACCATTCGCGTACCCGCCAATCTCAAGGCAACCATCATGGAGGAGGCATCGCTTTCGGGGATGAGTTTCTCCGCTTACGTTCGACAATGCGCCATCCAACGGCTCATGTCCGAGGCGGGTGCTTCCAAATGAGAGGCAATTTCGACTTCCTCTCAAAAGAGTTTCCCGCGCTAGCCACGTTCGGAAATCAGGCGGAGAGCTACTGCAAGGACGACTCGAATTCCGCGCTCATCAAGGTGGGCATGATCGGAGAGAGCATCGTCGACATGATCTACGGCTTCACCGGCGTTGAGGAGCCCGTTGACCGGAGGGCAGTCACAAAGATCAACCGCCTTGCGAGTGAGGGATACCTTCCGCAACAGATAGTAAACGTTTTGCACGAGATGCGCAAAGCGCGTAACCAAGCAGTCCACGAGGGCTACGAATCGGTTGAGCTTGCAAGTGGCCTGGTACGGATAGCCTATAGCGTTTGCCTGTGGTTTGCCATGGCCTTCGGTGACAAACAGTACGAGTTGCGGCCCTATGTGGAGCCTTCCGACACGGAGCCTGAGGCCAGGCCTGACACGTCAAAGAAGACGAGCGAGGCCGAGGACGAGAGGCTGGCCGAGGAGGCGAAGAAGAAGGCGAAGGCTGCCCCGAGGATCTCGAAAGCCGAGCGCGTCAAGCGCGTTCTGGAAGCCGAGAACCAACGGCCTAAGACCGAGAAGGAGACGCGTCTTCTTGTTGACGCGACAATGCGCGACGCCGGTTGGGAGGCCGATACCGAGACGATTCGACATTCCAAGGGCGTACGGCCCAAGAAGGGCCACAACATGGCTATTGCCGAATGGCCAACAGATTCCAGCATTGGCGACAGCGGCTACGTAGACTATGCCTTCTTCGTCGATGAGACCATGGTGGGCACGGTGGAAGCGAAGGCGGAGCGCAAAGACGTGCTCTCGGTGCTTGACGTCCAATGCAAGGACTATTCGAGTCATATTCGCCAAGTTGACTACTGCTACGTTGCCATCGAATACGACGGGCGCTACCAGGTGCCCTTCACGTTCGCTACGAACGGACGACCCTACCTCAAGCAATACGAGACCAAATCCGGTATCTGGTCGCTCGACCTCCGCGACCCGTCGAACGCCCCGAAACCGCTGCGCGGCTGGCCGAGGCCGCAGGCGCTGATGAGGATGCTGCAGGAGGACGTTAAAGCGGCAAACCAGCGCCTCGCAGACGAACCGTACGATCTCCTGCGAGACAAGGACGGGCTGAACCTGCGCGAGTACCAGATAAGAGCCGTCGCAGCGGCCGAGAAGGCCGTAATTGCCGGTAAGCCGTCCGCCCTCATCGCCATGGCAACCGGCACGGGCAAGACGCGCACGGCGCTCGCGATGATCTACAGGTTCCTCTCGACTAATCGCTTCCGACGCATCCTGTTCCTCGTGGACCGCGATGCGCTCGGCGAGCAGGCAGAGGACGCCTTCAAGGACGTCAAGATCGAGCAGCTCATGGCTCTCGACAAAATCTACGAGGTGAAGGGGCTCGATTCCGCCGAGATCAACCCCGAGACGCGCATATCCATCGCAACCGTGCAGAGCATGGTGAAGCGAATCATGTACGACGACGGCGAGGGTAGCAAGCCCGCTGTGACCGACTTCGACCTCGTCATCGTGGACGAGGCACACCGCGGCTACATCCTGGACAAGGAGATGACCGAGGAGGAGTCGCTCTACCGCGATCAGCGCGACTACCAGAGCAAGTACCGCGCCGTGATCGACTACTTCGACGCAATGAAGATTGCGCTCACGGCGACGCCCGCACTGCACACGACGCAGATATTTGGAGCGCCCGTGTTCCAGTACACGTACCGCGAGGCGGTTATCGACGGTTACCTCGTTGACCATGACGTGCCACACACACTCACGACGAAGTTGACCGAAGGCGGCATACACTACAAGAGCGGCGATACCGTGACCGTGTACAACCCGAAGACCGGCGAGCTCATCAACGGGGCTGAACTGGAAGACGAGCTTGACTTCGACGTCGACGACTTCAACAAGAAAGTCGTAGACCCAAACATTGATCGCGCCATCCTGGAAGAAATAGCCCAATATATCGATCCCGAGTCCCCAGAAGAGCAGGGCAAGACGCTCATATATGCGGTGGATGATCCGCACGCTGATCTGATAGTTAAGATCCTCAAGGACATCTACTCCGAGACGGGAGTGGACAACGACGCCATCATGAAGATCACCGCAGCTGCGGGAGGCGGCAACCCCAAACGTACCCGCGAACTCGTGCGCAGGTTCAAGAACGAGCCATATCCTTCGATCGCCGTGACCGTAGACCTGTTGACCACAGGCATCGACGTGCCCGAACTGACGACGCTCGTGTTCATGCGCCGCGTG
>CADCPM010000059.1 GCA_902803315.1 uncultured Coriobacteriaceae bacterium | reverse complement strand
GGCGGAGGGGGCGGGATTCGAACCCGCGAGACCTTTCGGCCCGGCGGTTTTCAAGACCGCTGCATTCAACCACTCTGCCACCCCTCCACGGGAAAGCACGTACATTATAGTACGATAAAGGCGCGAGTGCGTTTGTCAACCAAAAGAGGAGTTCCCATGGGTCTGTTGTTACACGAAGGCATTGAGTCAGTAATTCTATCCGAAGAGGACATTCGCAACATTGTTTGCAGGATGGGCGCGCAGATCTCCGACGACTACGCCGACAAGAACCCGCTGTTCGTAGCGGTGCTGCGAGGCGCCTTTGTGTTTACCGCAGACCTTCTACGTGCGGTAACTGTGCCCTGCTCGGTGGACTTTATGGCCGTGTCGAGCTATGGCGACGGCGTAAAGAGCTCTGGCGTCGTGCGCATCGTAAAGGACTTGGACACCAAGATCGAGGGGCGTCACGTCATCATTGCCGAGGACATTCTGGACTCCGGCCTTACCCTCAGCTACCTCATAGACCTGTTGTCGGCACGCCGGCCCGCGTCGATTGCGGTGGCGGCCTTTGCCGTGAAGGACATCCCCGGCAAGAAGCCGGCCATCAAGCCCGACTACGTGGGCACGCATGTTCCGAACGAGTTTATTGTTGGCTATGGTCTTGACTATGCGGAGGAATATCGCAACCTTCCGTTCGTCGGCATCCTCAAGCCGGAGGTCTACTCCTAGGCGCAGGCGCGTCCGTGTCCGCATAGTACGATGTTTCACTTGTGGTTTGGGTTAAGTGCGCATAATCGTTGGCGCGAACGGGTAAAATACACAAGTTACCTATTCTTCATAGAACGGGAGTACTTGTGCCAAACGACAATCGCAATCGCTCCAATATGAGGCCTAAGCGGACGAGAGGCATTGGCTACATCGCCATCTTGGCTGCGCTTTTGGGCTTTTTGATATTTAGGACAACCGCTGGCGCGCCAGGCCAGCAGACTGTGACCATCGCCACGAGCGAGTTCGTTACCGCCGTAAAGGAAGACCGCGTAAAAGAGGTCACCTACAAGGTGGAGGACAAGTCACTCACGGGCAAGTTCTATGCTAACGCCGACGCAAAAAAGTCAGAGAGCCTCTCGCAGTTTCGCTCTGCCTATGCGGGCGAGGACAGCCTGGACGAGCTTATGTCCAAGCACTCCGACGTCCGCTTTAACGTAGACAACAGCAACAGCGAGTTGTGGCAGACCCTGCTCATCTCGGTACTGCCCACGGTGCTCATAATTGGCATCATCGTATACTTTATGAACCAGATGCAGGGCCAGAACGGCCGTGCCCTAAACTTTGGTCGCGCAGAGGCGCGCACCGAGGAGGGCTCGAGGCCAAAGGTCAAGTTTGCAGATGTCGCGGGAATAGACGAGGTCGTGGAGGAGCTCAAGGAGGTCCGCGACTTCTTGGCGGAGCCAGAGCGCTTCCGGCGCATGGGCGCCAAGATCCCACGTGGCGTGTTGCTTATGGGTTCTCCTGGTACGGGCAAGACGCTGCTGGCAAAGGCCGTGGCTGGCGAGGCTGGCGTGCCGTTTTTCTCTATATCGGGCTCCGACTTTGTGGAAATGTTCGTGGGCGTAGGCGCTTCGCGCGTGCGCGACCTCTTTAAGCAGGCCAAGGAATCGTCGCCCTCCATCGTGTTCATAGACGAGATCGACGCCGTAGGCCGTCAGCGTGGCGCGGGCTTGGGCGGCGGTCACGACGAGCGCGAGCAGACGCTCAACCAGCTGCTGGTGGAGATGGACGGCTTTGAGGACAACACCGCCGTTATCCTTATTGCGGCAACGAACCGCCCCGACATTCTGGATCCGGCGTTGCTGCGTCCTGGACGATTTGACCGTCAGATAACGGTGGACCGTCCCGACGTAAAAGGCCGTGAGCAAATATTGCGCGTCCACTCCAAGAACAAGCCTCTGGCAGACGATGTGGACTACGAGGCGCTGGCCAAGCTCACGCCGGGCTTTACGGGCGCGGACCTGGCCAACCTCATGAACGAGGCGGCGCTGTTGGCGGCACGCAGACACAAGGACACCATTACCATGCTCGAGGTGGAGGAAGCCATGGAGCGTGTGGTGGCAGGCCCCGAGAAGAAAGCCCGCGTGATGACCGATCGCGAGCGCACCACCATTGCCTATCACGAGTGCGGTCACGCCCTTGTGGGCCATGTGCTGGAAAACTCCGACCCCGTGCACAAGATCAGTGTCATCGCGCGTGGACGTGCGCTTGGCTATACGCTGCAGCTTCCCGAAGAGGACCACTTCCTGGAGACGCGTGACGGCATGCTGGACCAGATTGCGGTTCTTCTTGCCGGGCGTACGGCGGAGGAGCTGTTCTGCGACGACATAACGACTGGCGCGAGCAACGACCTGGAACGTGCCACAAAGATCGCGCGCGAGATGGTAACGCGCTACGGCATGAGCGACGAGCTTGGCACCCAGGTTTACGGTGAGGCCCAGCACGAGGTGTTCCTGGGCCGCGACTGGGCGAACCACAACGACCTTTCGGCCGAGACCTCCAAGCGCATAGACGACGAGGTGGAGCGCATAATGCGCGAAGCCCACGAGCGGGCGAGGCGCGTCCTCAGCCAACGCCGCGACCAGATGACCACCATGGCAACGGTGCTGCTAGAGCGCGAGACGGTGGAGGGAGAAGTCGTACAGGCACTTCTGGATGGAAAATGGGACGAGTATGTGGCCCAGCATCCCGAGGAAGCGAAAAAGCCCCGCGATGCGCAGCCTTTCAACCAAGCGACGCAGGAAATAGCGCAGCAACAAGACGGCGTACAAAAGCAAGGCAGGGTGCTGCGTCCCGAGGAGGTGCCGCATCTCGACGAGGCGCTCCCTTCTGCCGCACCCCATGGATCCGATGCGTCGCCACAGTCCAGTGGGTCCACTGACGATCAAAACGGAAACGCGTCATAGCGTCTTTGGTACCATACTAGCAAGGCGTCAAAGGTAACTGGGTGGCAGCAACATTGCGAGGAGGTGACAAGATCGTGGCAGGTAAGCAAGAAGACAAGGGCAAGGCCTCGCAAGCCCAGGGCAAAAAACGCAAAACCAAGGGGAGCAACTCTCCAAAGAAGGCAGAACGGCCCGCGAATGCGGAGAAGCAGGCAAAGCGTTCCAAAAAGACCACAAAGCGCAAGGATGCAAATGCGGTTGATAAGCCCTCAAAACGCAAGGGCGGTGCCGCCAAGGTCAAGAAGCCTCGAAAGACCCTTACGGCCGCGATGGTTGTTTCCCGAGTGCTCCCAATCCTCTCGCTTGCCCTGGCGTTCGTAGCCATCGTCCTTCTGTATCGTAGGCTCATGCCACAAACGGTAGACGCAGCTCCCGTCCAAGAGGCGACTGCGCCCAGCGATGAGGTCCTTGCCTCAAGCAACAAGGCGAAGGCCTACGAGGGGTTGGAAGACAAATGGCTCGCGTCCGGTCGCTTTACCACGGGAAATGCGGAACTGGACCAACAGGTTAAACAGTATTGCGACGCGCTGACGGTAGAGGGTTCCTCTGCACGCGACAACGCCAAAAACGTATACAACAACATCGTGTGGAGCGCTTACGAGGACCGCGGCGCAAACGAGGAGCCGTCGGGCACCGAGTGGGATACCGCCGCAGCGCGTCACTATTTTGCGAGCGGGTCACCGGCCGATGGGCAGGGCGGTTCGGGTGACGTCTATGACTTTGCGGCGGTGGCAAGCTTTTGTCTGCGATACTTTGGCTTTACCGACGCCTTGGCGGTGCCCATAGTAAAGGGAGGCGACGTCTCCAACCAAATGGGCAGTGCGCTGGTGATTGTTTCCAACGAGAACGGTCAGGAGTGCGTTTGCGATCCGACCCTTGCGGCCGAGGGTTTTATGCTCGACCGAAGCCTGTACAACATAACGGTCGACAACATCGGACAAGACCTGAGTCTGGTTGAGGCCAGGGGCCTTAAGGTTGAGGAGCCGCCGCAAGCGATTAATAGCAGCAGCTCAAGCAGCAGCGCGACGGGCGGCGGCAGCGCAACGGGCAGCGGTAGTGCGAGCAGCAGTTCAAGCGGCAGCGCGACGGGTAGCGGCAACGCAAGCGGCAGCGCATGGCAGGACTACGACACCCAGCAGGACTACGGCACCCAGCAGGACTACGGTATTTAGCCCCAAGCCAAGGGCTGCCACTACGTTCCCAAGCCCTTCTCTACTTCTGGCTGTGGATGCGCGAGTGAATTGCGGTCTGGCAAAACGTAAAGACCTTAGGATGCTGGCGAGTCTCGCAGAGTTCGCACAGAAGGCCGTCCCCGTCAAAGGCGCGCGAATGGATGACGACCACATGGCTCGTGTCGTCTATGTCTAGCAGCTCTCGGTCGCGATCCGTCGCAGGCTCTATGGCGATACAGCGTTTGCAGGTAACGAGCTTTTCGCCTCGTACCGAGCGAATGTAATGGTAAACGGAGTACTCCGCGTCTGCCTTTGTCATTCCCTCAACGATGTCTGCGCGCAAAAAATTGGACTCGCGCGAGAGGGCCTGTCCTTCGTATATGCGAATGCGCTCGACATTTACAAGGGGAGTTCCCTTTGCGTAGGGCGCGAGCAAAGGCGAGTCGTCCGCAACGCATTCTTGCATGGTTAGCACCTTTGTGGTGGTGTTGCCTATCCCAATTCGCTGCATCGCTTCCCTAAACGACTCTATCTCGGTAGACAGGAAGCACTGTGATTGGAGGGGGCTGTTTGTCTCGGGGAAATAGATAACGCGCACGCCCTTGCCGTGCACTGGTTGCACGTAACCGTCAGCCGCAAGCATGGAGAGCGATTTTCGCACCGTATTGTGTGCACAGCCATATTGGCTCACCAAAACGGATTCCGAGGGAAGAAGTGACCTATAGGGATACGTACCATTCTCGATGAGGGACCTAAGCTGTAGGTAGATTGCATCGTAGGCTGCTTGCATTGCTTCCTCGATTGTTTGTTGCGCTTCCGTTGCGGATATTGTGGCATATTTCAGACAATTGAAGGGCTAAAATACGCAAATATCGAAAATAAGGGCGCAAATACACGAAATTAGTGAATCATTATGCATAATGCACAATCGGATTTACCAATGCGAACGGCATAGTGCATCAAGTGCTTTAGCACTTGATTAACACAGCTATATACTACTACTTGTCTCAAAAGCAAAGCAGGCCGCTGGGCGGAAGGAGGACCCAGCGGCCTGTACCTGTCGTTTGGACAGGGTGCGCGTCTGGCCACGCGCACAAGAAGGAAGGAAAGGATGGCGTTCTTTGTACGTCATCGTTACTTAATACGTATCCCGTTTTGAGCTGTCCCATACCCAATTTGACAAGGTCACAACCCCTTCACGCTTCCTGCGCTGACCCTCCACAACTAAAACGAGTACAATACATCCATTGTGTGTAAGAGGAGGGAAATCCATGAGCATCAACCAACAGAGCTATGGTTACGGCGCATCCAAGTCAAGCATTCGCGAGATCGCCGCATATGGCGCGATGCGCAAAGCGCAGATTGGCGCCCAGAACGTATTCGACTTCTCGCTGGGTAACCCCAGCGTACCAGCGCCCGATGCCGTGCGTGATTCCATTGCGCACGCGCTTTCGTTGCCTGCCACGGCGCTTCACGGCTATACGCCGGCAAACGGCCTTCCGGCTGCGCGCGAGGCGGTGGCCGCGTCGCTCAATCGCCGCTTTGGCACCGCCTACCAGGCGGATGATCTGTATCTAACTTGCGGCGCTGCGGCCTCCATCTCCATTGTGCTCAACGCCGTGTGCAATGCTGGCGAGGAGGTTATCGTTATTGCCCCGTATTTCCCGGAATACGCGGTGTTCATTCAAAATGCTGGGGCCACCTGTGTGGAGGTCATGGCCGATGTCAAGACGTTCCAAATAGATGTGGAGGCCGTCGAGGCGGCAATCACCCCACGTACGGCCGCCGTAATGATCGACTCGCCCAACAATCCCGTGGGCTCGGTGTATGCACGTGCCAACCTGCAGGCGCTTGCGGCGGTGCTCGAGCAAAAGTCTGCCGAGTACGGACATGCAATTTACCTTATTTCCGACGAACCCTATCGCGAGATCGCCTACGACGTGGAGGTGCCTTGGGTACCCGACCTCTACGACCGTACAATCGTGTGCTATTCGTACTCCAAGTCGCTGAGCTTGCCGGGCGAGCGCATAGGCTGGGTGCTCGTGCCGAGCAACAATCCTGAGCACGATGAGCTGGTGCCCGCCATTGCCGGCGCGGGTCGTAAGATGGGCTTCGTGTGCGCTCCGGCGCTGTTCCAGCGCGTGCTTATAGACTGCGTGGACGAGCCCACCAATATCGAGGCGTACGCGCGCAACCGAGAGGCCCTAACGCAGGGGCTCTCGGCCATTGGCTACGAGTACATTGAGCCGCAAGGTGCGTTCTACCTTTGGATGAAGGCGCTCGAGCCCGACGCCAACGCCTTCTTCGAGCGCGCGAAGAGCTACGAACTGCTACCGGTGCCGAGCGACTCGTTTGGTTGCACGGGATGGGTGCGCGTAGGTTACTGCGTGAGTCATCAAACTATCGTGGACTCCATGCCCGCTTGGCAGAAGCTTTGGGATAGCTATCAGAGGTAGGCGGCGGGCGGGGGCACGCAGGAGGTGCCCGAGACGTTTAAGAACAAGCTGCTGGATCCTGTAGAGCTGCCGGCTACGGGTGGGCCCGGTTGGGCCGTGCCCGTTGCGGCCGTGGTCATCGTGGCTACCGCCGCAGCCGCGTGCCGCATGCGCCGCCACAGGGATTAGGCCGGGCTTACAAAATCCAGACTGAGGGGTGGTCCCTAAACCGGGGAATGCCCCTCAGTTTGGAATAACGCAAACAAACGTTCGTAAATTGTTGAAACAGAACAATTGTTCTGATATACTGCTCTGTACGAAGTCATTGCAATCGCATTGGATGGGTGATGGCAGATGAGCGCAACGCAGGAGAATAGGCGCAGGGAGCACGAAGAGGACCTTTCCCGTCTTGCAAGGCTGCGCGTAATAGACGACGACTTCATGCGGTGCGTGTTCAGGGGCCAGCGCGAGCTTACGGAGGACGTCCTCCGCGTGGTTTGTGGTTTGGAAGGTTTGCACGTCGTTAAGCATGAAACTCAGCGAGACCTAAAGAGGCTCGCGGGAGCGCGCTCAGTGGAGCTGGATGTATGGGCCGTGGGAGACGATGGCACACAATACGACATGGAGGTGCAGCGGGGTGACGACCCATATCCCAGATGACTTCGTTACCACTCCGCGTGTATGGATATAGAGGCGCTTGACCCAGGGCAGGATTTTTCCGATTTGCCCGAGCAGTGGGTGGTGTTCATCATGGAGGAAGACCCATTTGGCCAAGGTGAGGGGACTTACCTATTCCGTCGTACCTGCAATAACATAAAGCTGGAGGATGGAACTCATTACCTTTACGTGAACGGTGCCTATCGTGGCAACGATGAGTTGGGTTCTCTGATGTCCGATTTTTGCCAGAGCGACCCCAACGCAATAGGCAATAAGATGCTGGCAGATAGGGTAAGATACTGGAAAGAGAACCCGGAGGGGGTGCGTAAGATGTGCGAGATCTTGGAGGAAATGCGCGACGAGGCAATGCGGAAGGGCATGGAGAAGGGCATGGAGAAGGGCATGGAGCAGAACCTGCTCAACAACGTGCGCAGCCTCATGGAAGGCGTTGGGTGGACAGCACAGCAGGCACTTGACACGCTCAAGGTCCCCGAATCCGACCAGGCAAAGTACCTGGCAATGCTGTAGCCGGCGTGGCATATCTTTTTGGCGGTGCCTGTACAGGAGTTTGTCGAATACGTGTCGTTATGCAATGAGGGCGGCAGATTCTGGATATCCTCCAACCGCCCGCTTTAACCATATGACTGCACGAACGAAGGCTGGCTATTATTCTGACGACGAAGTCTTTGTAAAGAGTCCTGGATCTGAAGCAATGAAAATCTCGTTGCCGCACTTGGGGCATTCGACTATTGGCTTCCAAATGTGCTCAAATTTAAAATGGCACTTGTCACATTCGACGACGCCGTGCTACCAGTCCTCCGTGAAGAGCGCTGAATTGTTCGTATCGTCGCCACCGGCAACCCCATCAAGCTGCTCGTCGTTGAGTCTTTCCATGCCCTTGTCAGCCATATTGCCCTCCTGCTAATCGAATTCTACATTAATATGATTATAGATGAATGTGGATATCATTTCTTTTGTCGGATCCTATACAAACACGTACTTATCGAGCCGATCGAACGCCTCGACTACCTGTGCGTGAGGTATCGAAACCGCAATGCGCACGCTGCCAGGGCAATTGAACAGCCTGCCGTCGTGCCACGTTACGCCCACGTCCCAAGCGGCGCGTATGACCCGATCGTACTCTCTGTCGCGACCATCGCACCAATCGTTAAGGTCGGCCAACAGCACGTAGGTGCCCTGCGGCATCGCGCATTGCACCCCGGGATAGTGGCTTCGAATGTATTCGTAGGCATAACGCGCGTTTGCCGAAAGAACCTCGCATAGCTCGTCCACCCACGCGGCCCCCTCGGGTGAATACGCGCCAATCAGCGCGTGCATACTCAGTACGTTTTGCGAGTTGTAGTGGGTGAGCGCTCCCTCGCGCACAACGCGATCGCGCAGCCACCGGCTGTAGATCACATGATACGAGCCAATGAGTCCCGCGAGGTTGAAGGTCTTAGAAGGCGCATAGAGCGCCACCGTGTGCTCGTGCGCCCATTCGCTTATCTGCTGCGTTGGCGTATGCACATTGCCCTCGAGCAAAAGATCGCTCCAGATTTCGTCCGAGATGACGTAGACGTCGTGTTTCTGGAACAGGTCCATGGCCTCTTCCAGTTCCCACGGCTCCCACACGCGTCCGCAGGGGTTGTGCGGGGAGCACATTATGGCCGCATGGATGTTGTTCTGGACGATGCGACGTTCCATGTCTTCAAGGTCCATGCGCCAAATGCCGCTCTCGTCGAGCGTCAGTGGGCTATGGACCAGCTTGTAGCCATGTCCGCCAACGGCCATGGTAAAGCCCACGTAGGTGGGGGAGTGCACCAGCACGCTATCGCCTGGGGAGCACAGAGCGCCCAAGGCACTCACCACGCCGCCCAGCACGCCGTTTTGGTAGCCAATGTGCTCGCGCGTGAGGTCGTTGGTCGCCTTGCGCGTGCGATGCCAGTCTATGATGGCCTGGTAGTACTCGTCGCGTTCCTCGTAGTAGCCAAAGTGGGGCTGTTCCACGCGGGCGCGCATGGCCTCGACGACGGAAGGCGCGGTGGCAAAGCTCATGTCGGCGACCCACAGGGGGATGGAGTCGAAGCCTTTTCGAGGTTTGGCGGGAGCAAAGCCGATGCCGTCGCCCAGGCCATCCACTGCCAGCGCATCCTGGCCGCTGCGGTTTAGTGCGGTGGTAAAGTCGTATGTCATGAGTGCCCCCTTATCGTGTGCCACAAGCGTGTTCCTTATGGTATTACACCGTTGAGTTGGTGCTGGCGCAGACTTGCAGGCCGGTTTTTGCTCAAATTGCTTGTCGCGTGAGTGGGGGCCTCGCTTTTTTGTGCCGCGAGGGGCGCGATTGGGGCCCGTGTGGCGGGATGGGACGGTTGCGCATTTCGCGGGATTTCGATTAGTGTGATTTTGGGAAGCTGAATTCAAATTTATCTGGGGTTTTGCAGTACCCGTTTCCCCAAAATCACACTGACTAAAATATGCAGTGTGATTTAGGGGAAACGGCAGTCTTCGCCAACTGGGATAATGCCGATATTTATTTCCCAAAATCACACTAACGGTCAGCCGCGGGTGTTCGGGAGGCCGAAATGTGGCCCGAATCGCAATGGTTCCGCGACGTCTGCTGTGATTTGGCAAGAGGCGTGGGAAACGCTGCCATCGGACTGCGAGGTTGCTTCGTGGTATGGTCGTATCGTACGCACCCAACGCAAAGAGAGAACACAAATGGCATCCCCCACATTCGCATGCGATACCCACACCCACACGATCTTCTCGCGCCACGCATACTCCACCATTGGCGAGTGCGTGGCCGCGGCCAAGGCGGTGGGGCTCGAGCTCTTGGGCTCCACCGACCACTATTCGGCAATGATTAGCGCCTCATCGCCAAATAACCCCATGTACCTGCGCGATTATCAGCATTTCATCAACTTTGAGGTTTGGCCGCGCGAGTGGGACGGCGTGTATGTGATGCGGGGCGCAGAAGCCGACATCGTGGATCTGGATGGCCATCTATTTGGCTGGGACATCCCCATGCACAAAGGCATTACCGGACGTACGTTCAAGCGACTCCTGTCGTTGCAAGAACATGTGTGGCGAGGAATCGACTACGCCATAGCGAGCATCCACAACGACGACTTTACCTACGACGCTGCGCTCTCCCAAACCACGAACATGTACGTGCGCGCGCTGGAGGATCCCAAGGTGCTCATGCTTGGGCACATTGGTCGCGCGGGCGTGCCCTTCGATGTGGACACGGTGCTTACCGCCGCAAAGGACTTGGGCAAACTCATAGAGATCAACGAGCACAGCTTCGCGCCTCATTACGGCAAGGCCCGTAAGGAGGCCTGTCGCCACATCGCCTGTCGTTGTGCCGAGTTGGGGGTGAGCATAGCCGTTGGCAGCGATGCCCATATAGCCTACGACGTGGGGCGCTTTGATGCCGTAGCCGCGCTGTTGGACGAAATCCACTTCCCACGCGAGCTCGTGGCCACGCGCAGCAAGGAGTCCTTCCTCAGCGTGTTCGATGGGATCGCGAAAAGCTGACAAGTGACCTGTCCCCTTGTCAGCGCGAAGCTGACAAGGGGACAGGTCACTTGTCAGCTTTTCGCGCTACAGCGCTATGGTCAGCCCTACCGGGCAGTGGTCGGAGCCAAACACCTCGGGATAGATGTTTGCGCTCGTTACGCAGTCGGCAATGCGCTCGCTCACGAGGAAGTAGTCGATACGCCAGCCCGCATTGTTCTTCCGCGCGTTAAAGCGATAGCTCCACCAGCTATACGCACCCGTAGCGTCGGGATGCCGTGCGCGGAACGTATCCACAAACCCGGCGTCGAGCAGCTTGCCAAAGCTCTCGCGCTCCTCGTCCGAGAAGCCCGCGTTGCCGCGGTTGGGCCCGGGATTCTTGAGGTCTATCTCGTTGTGGGCCACGTTATAGTCGCCACAGGTAACCACGGGCTTGTCTGCGGCAAGTTCGCACAGGAAGTCGCGATAACGCGCGTCCCACGCCAGGCGCGCGTCAATACGCTTGAGCTCGTTTTGCGCATTGGGTGTGTACACGTTTACGAACCAGTACTTGCCAAACTCCAGGGCGCACATGCGTCCCTCGTCGTCGGCCACCTCGCAGCCAATGTGCCGTATGACCTGCGACGGCTCCTCACGGCTAAACACCGCGGTGCCCGAATAGCCCTTGCGTTCGGCGAAGTTCCACGTCTGCGCGTAGCCGTCGAACTCCAGCCCCAGCCTGGCACGCTGATCGTCCTGCAGCTTGGTTTCCTGGATGGCGAATACGTCGGCGTCGAGCGTCCTAAAGATCTCCTCAAAGCCAGGATCCTTCTTCAGCACGGCACGCAGTCCGTTTACGTTCCACGACACGAGCTTAATCTCGCTGTTGGGCATGGCTCTCTCCTTTGGCTTGCGACGGGGCGTCTGGCAACGGCCTCCTCAAACACCTGTCTCAGATAATAGCCTACTGCAGCCACAGATGGTCGGCATCGCCGTGTAGCGGGCGCTCGGGTACCGCGCGCGTGCGAGGCCCCGCCGTCTCCGACCCAAACAGGAACTCGCGCCAACGCGGCAGTTCGCGGAGCGCCTGCGCATGTCCCGCGGCGTAGGAGGCCTCCAGCTTTGCCACGTCAAATGTGGTGCTCTCCACGAACATGTCGTCGGGACGCACAACAAGGCAGCACCCCTCCTCAGCTAGACGTTCGATGCGCTCCTGCTCCTCGTTGTAGCGTTCGGCGCGTGTTAGCAGGGCCTCTCGGAGGTGCGGGTAATGCGAGGTAAGGCGTAGGATGGCCTGACGTCCCGCACCCTCAAAGGGCTCCTTGCGATACCCTGCCGGGCGCGTGGATAGAAAGAGGAACTTCTCGTATCCGGCTTCCTCTGCCATCCAGAGGGGGAGACCCGCACCGCGGCCCAGGCCGCCGTCCAGCATAACCTGCCCCTCCACCTCAATGGGATTCATGAGCCAGGGGAGGGTAGAGCTGGCCCGCACGCGGTCGATAAGATCGAAGATGCTGGAGACGTCCTCCTTGCCCCAGGTTACGGTGAGTCCCGTGTCGCGCTGGAACGACTGGATGCGAAAGTCGGCGGGGTTGCTCATAAACGTCGTCCAGTCGAAAGGCGCCACGCCTTGCTCGATTATCCCGCGGTAGCAATAGTCACCGTTAATGTAGCCGTTGCCGGCTAGCACGCTGTGGCTCCCGCCTGCCTGGGGGTCGCCCGCAAGGCTCGTAAAGGCCCAGTGCGTGCGCCATTGGTCGCGCGAGAGGTAGTCGACGGTGTTGGAAGCCCCAGCCGAAAGGCCACACACAAAGGGGAAGTAGATGCCCTCCTCCAGCAGCACGTTTGCCATGCCCGCGGTGTATCCCGCGCGGTATCCGCCGCCCTCAAACACCAATGCGCAGCCGTCTACGTTTGTCGTGAGCTCCATGGTTGCCCTCCGTCGTACGATAGTATTCAAGTGCAACAATTTACCACAGAGGCATCTTTGGCGGTTCGCCGCAAAGGACGTCTCGAACACCGGAAAGGAGAGCGGCGTATGGGAAAGACCATTTCCAATGAGCTCGAGGCGGCCCGCGAGCTGAAGGCGTGCGTGGAGGCGGCCAACAACGTGGTGTTCTTTGGCGGGGCAGGTGTAAGCACGGCCAGCGGCATTCCCGACTTCCGCTCGCCCAACGGTCTGTATAGCCAGAAGTTCTCGTATCCGCCCGAAACCATGCTCTCGCATACCTTCTACAAAACGCATACCAAGGAGTTCTTTGACTTCTATCGCGCGTGTATGGTTGCGGTGGACGCCAAGCCGTGTCGCGCGCACACCAAGCTCGCCGAGTTGGAGCAGCAGGGCAAGGTAAGCGCGGTGGTTACGCAGAACATCGACGGACTGCATCAGATGGCCGGCTCCAAGCGCGTGTGGGAGCTGCACGGATCGGTGCACCGCAACATTTGTCGGCGTTGCGGTGAGGTGTATTCTGCCGAGTGGGTGCTTGGGACCACAGGCGTGCCCCACTGCGAGAAGTGCGGCGGAGAGGTTAAGCCTGACGTCGTGCTGTACGAGGAAGGCCTTAACGAGCAGGTAATCCAGGGTGCCGTGCGCTCCATTGCCTCGGCCGACCTGCTCATAATCGGCGGGACGTCTCTGGTGGTGTATCCCGCCGCCGGTCTGGTTCAGTACTTCCGTGGAGACAAGATCGTCATCTGCAACCTGCAGCCCACGCCGCAAGACTCAATGGCAGACGTCGTGCTGGCGTGCAACATAGCCAAGGCCTTCGACTGGTAGGGCGCGGGAGGTCGCAAGAAGAGAGACGCCTAGGGGCGGGGCGGGATGAGCTCCGCGTGCGCAGTTCGCGAAGCGCTGTTTGAGCACGCGGAGCCTCTCCCGTCCCGCCCCTAGGTGCCGCCCTTGCTTGCGGCGGGTCGGTCCTATGCCTGCGACCTTGCTATCCGATACTTCTCGGGCGCAAACTCAAGGTTCTCGCCCGACGTGAGGCGCACCGTGGCGCGTCCCCACACGTCTATGCCCGCAAATGTGCCGTGCGCACGTACGTTGCCGTTGGGAAAGAGCACGTCTACCTCTGCGCCCAGATCGAGGAGCTTGTCTGCGTATGGCCCAAGGACCGAGGCCAGCGGAGCCATGGCAGAGCCGTGCGCCCACGATTCAACGCGCTCGGTTACCGCGGCGAGCACGTCCTCTGCCACCTCTTCGCTAAGAGTCAGCTCCACGCGCGCGAACATGCCCTTGTCGTCGTAGCCGCCTTGCGTCCGCACACCGGTAATGAGCGCGCCTGTGGCGGAGTCCACTACGTCGCAGGGCCAGGCGATGCCTGCGTTTGGCAACGCGTCGCACACGCCGAGCGCCACGACGTAGGGAATCGCCATCATCTGCCCCATGCCAACGGTGGGGCGAAGCGTAATTTGCCGTATGGCGCCGTCCGAAGCCATGAGCTAGCTCTCCCAGGCTATGGGTCCCAGTTCGGCGATGACCTTGCCTACGCGATCTTCCACGTCCTGCACGGCTATGCCGGAATGCGTGAGGAAGCGCACGGGGTCGGCCATGAGGTCCTCCATGGGCACGAGTACGTAGTCTCGCTCGCCCAGGCCGGGGTGCGGCAGCTCTAGGCGCTTGCCGTGGTGCTCCTCGCCTTCGATCCAGCACAGGTCGCAGTCGATGGTGCGCGGGCCGTGGCCAGCCGTTTTGGGATCGCGCACGCGACCGAGCTGATTCTCTATGTCCAGGAGTTTGTCCAAGAGCACGAGCGGATGCAGCTCCGTGTGAATCTCGGCGACGGCGTTTGCCACCGGTGTGGCTATGCCGTAGGCAGGCTCCGTCTCGTAGGCTTTGCTCACTGCCGTTACGCACGTGAGTGGGAGCTTGTCTATGAGCTTGGCGGCTTGTGCCAGGTATTCCATCCTGTTGCCCACGTTAGAGCCCAACGACACGAAGCCTTGTCGGGAATCCGGGTGCGATGCAGCCCAGTATGAGCTCACGGCCTGGAATGCCGCGGAAACGTTGTGGACGCGTAATATGCGAGAGCCGCTTACGATGGCGCTCAGGCACATGCCCAGTGTGCCGGCCTCGCGGTCCTTGGGGTTCTGCACGCCGGTAACGGCGCCTACGCAGCGCTTGCGCGACACGGCCGTAAGAACCGGGTATCCCATGGAAGAGAGCAGCTTGACGCTGCGCTGAATGATGATGTCCTCGTCGGCGCCTTTGTCGAATCCTGGCCCTGGGTCCACGCAAATGCGGTCGTGGGCTACGCCGGCGCGCATGAGGATGCGGGCTCGGTCGCCCAAAAAGCCCATCACCTCGCGCATGAGCGGTGCCTCGTCGGGCAGGGTAAAGCGACGGGCGCTGGGCATGACGCGCCGTGCCGGATGGTTGGAATAGAGCTGAACCGACTTGCGGGTGCTTGCGCTGGACTTGCGATTCCAATGCACCACTACCAGGCCGCACTCGTATTCTTGGGCGACCTCCACCATGGCGGGGTCAGTGAATCCAGACACGTCGTTAATGATGGAAGCGCCCAGCTCGGCGCATGTGCGGGCCACTTCTGCGTGGCGCGTGTCTATGGAAACGATGGCTCCGCGATCGCAAAGCGCCTCCACTACGGGCGCCACACGGTCCATCTCCTCGTCGGGGGCAACTGGCTCGGCGCCAGGGCGGGTGGACTCGCCGCCCACGTCTATTATGTCGGCACCCTCGTCCAACATGCGCATGGCCGCGCCAATGGCGTCGTCGGGATCCTCGTTTTCGCCGCCGTCGGAAAAGGAGTCGGGCGTTACGTTGAGGATGCCCATAACGCGGGGACGTGCCAGCGACAGGCTGTGCGATCCGCATTGCCAGGTAGCATAGTTATCTCGCAGCATTTCTACATCCTTCGTCAACACAGCAATGCACTCATTGTAGCCGTTTTGGAAAATGCCATACGTGATACGTGTGGACGGCAAAATTATATAACGAACGGATAATGAACTCTAACGTCTGCGCCCGGCTCGCAGGCGAACTGGCCCGCATGCGGAGACTCACGAAGTGAGCGAGCGAAGCGAGCGCGGAGCTGCCTGCAGGCCAGTTCGCCTGCGAGCCGGGCGCAAGCACGGGGCCCAGACGAGGCCCGGCCAGCTATGCGCCGTGATCGCGCTGCCAGCGCCAGATCTCTCGAATGCCTCGCAGCGTCAGATCGGGGTCGATCGCATCGAACAGGTCTGTAGCTGCGCTTACGGTACGCGCGAGCCCTCCAGTACCCACCACGGTGGCGTCCTTAAGGTTCAGCTCGTCCTTAATGCGCGACACCAGTCCCTCCGCCTGAGCTGCCGCGCCAATTACCAGGCCCGACTGCAGGGCGGTTTCGGTGGAGTCGCCCAACGCATGCGGCGGCATCTCTATGGGAACACTGGAGAGCTTTGCCGCTCGGGAAAACAGCGCATCTGCCGACATGATCAGACCAGGTCCGATGGTCCCGCCCCTATATGCGCCCCTCTCGTCGACGACGTCTATGTTCGTTGCCGTGCCAAAGTCCACCACAATAACGGGCGAGCCGTAACGTTGCTTGGCGGCAACGGCGTTGGCTATGCGGTCGGCGCCCACCCGCTTGGGATTCTTCAGGTCAATGGGCATCCCGCAGCTCGCACCTGGCCCAACCAGCAGTGGGTCATGGCCGAGCAGGCGTTGGAAGCAGCGCAGCCACGCCCTGGTAAGAACCGGCACCACACTCGCGACAGCGGCGTCAGTTACGGCGTCAAGTGAAAGACCGTCCATGGCAAAGTAGCCGTACAAGCGAGATCGCAGGCTGTCGGACGTGTCGGTGTGCAGCGTGGGCATGCGCCATCCAGTGGTGCTGGTTCCGTTGGTCTCAAACAAACCAATGGTCGTCTGCGTGTTGCCTACATCTATGGTAAGAAGCATGTCTCCTCCTCGTAAGGGTGCAAAAGGAGACAATTCCCTTTTGCTCCACCCTCATCTTATCCGACTAGCGCGTGCTGACGCTAAAGTACTCGTAGTTTGGAACATGCAGGCTCACGGACTTCTCGCAGGGGCGCCCGTCGTCCAGGTAGGTTGTCTGAAAGATCTTAAGAATGGCGTCGTTCGTGTCTATTTGCAGGCGCTCTGCTGCGTCCTCGTTGGGGCGAATGGCAATAACGCGACGATGGGCGCTGGCAATGCGGAGTCCCAGCTCTTCCTCTACGTACTTGTAGATGGAGCCCTCGGCGTGGCGCCTGAGCAAGTTCGGCACAACCTGCAGGGGAATGTGGAGTGTCTGGTCCTGGACGGGGATGCCGTCGGCATACAGGGTGCGCTCTATGTGGTAGCAGAGCTCGCCTGGTTGCAAGCTCAGATCGCGCGCGATGCCAGCCTCGGCGGGGGCAACTTCGAACTCCCTCACCAGGGTGTCCGCGCGCTCGCCGCGTGCCTCTCGCTCGGCAGTAAAGCCGCGCAGCTTGCCCGTTACACCGCCCGAACCGTCCATTCCCTGCGGCAAGCCCGTAACATAGGTGCCCGAACCGCGCCTCCGTGTTACCAGGCCTTGCAGCTCCAGCTCGTCCATGGCGCGCTTTACCGTTATCTTACTCACGCCATAGGTGTCGCAGAGTTGGGGGATGGTGGGGAGCCGATCGCCTGGGCCGTATGCGCTGTGGGCAATCTGCTGCCGAAGACTCTGAACTATGTTTTCGTACTTGTCCATCTTGCTCTTCTTGTGACGGCATGCCCTAAAAATTCGTTGCCAAAGGCATGTTGAGCTAAAAGCAGACAAACCCATAATGAAAATAATACATGTCCAAAAGAAAATTAGTCATGTATTTTGTGAACGCGCAAAATAGTAGGTGTACGGCTCATGCAACTAAGTACAAAAAGGTCTTAGTGGACCACTGATTAACTATTTTTTGGTCATTTGAATTCAAAAGACGTCGATATTTCTGGACCGGCGGCACTTCGTTCCGCGTCCGCTTTCAAAACAAAGGAAGAAACCGCATAAAAAGGAGGTAGGGAAGGGCTGTTCAATACGCGAATCACCACTCGCCCGCCAAATAGGGCGCATTACAGATTGTAGTCATGCTAAACCAACAAAATGCTTATAATTGCATTTTGTCAATTCAACCACATCATAGCGAGTGACCGTTGATTACCGATTTTGGCGATTAGCTGTTGCAATTGTGTCGAATTGATGTACATTGGTAATAAGGCATGTCATAGCAGAGAAGAAGACATGTTCTTATGTAGGCCGTCCGAGCAAAAGGTGCCCGGGCAAAACGCAAGGGAAAGGAAGTACAACTATGCTCACCATTCGTCTGTTCTGCGCCGCTGGCATGTCCACCAGCCTTCTGGTTAGGAAGATGGAAGAGGCCGCTGCTGCCGAGGGCACCGAGGTCGACATCATCGCATTCCCCGTGGGCGAGATGGAGCAGCACCTCGACGGCGTCGACGTCGCACTGCTCGGGCCCCAGGTTGGCTACATGAAGGCTCAAATGCAGGCTACCGCCGCTGCCAAGGGCGTTCCCTGCGACGTTATCCCCATGGCCGACTACGGCATGGTCAACGGCAAGAACGTTCTCGCCTTCGCGAAGAAGCTTGCCAACGCCTAATTTGCTACTTGAGGCAGGCCAATCGATCTGGTCGTCGATTGGCCTGCTAATGAAAGAGTAGAAGGAAAGAAGGATAGGAAAGGAAAGGAGTAGACGTGGGCGATTTTATTCAGACTAAAGTGCTCCCGCTGTTCATGAGATTCGTGAATACGCGTGGCGTCCGCGCAATCAAAGACGGCATGATGTTTACCATGCCCCTCATCATCGTAGGTGCTGTGTACCTGCTTTTGTTCCAGTTGCCTATTCAGGCGGCCGCTGACTTTGTTGCAAGCTTGGGCAACGGAGCAGTAGTTTCCTATCTGGCACATGGATACACTTCCTCGTTCCAGATCATCGCAATGGTCGCCGCCGTTGGCGTTGGCTACACGTGGGCAAAGAACGACGGCTGGGAGCCGCTGTCCGCAGGCATCATTGCCCTTGCCCTGTTCCTCATCTTCATCCCCGACTATGTGGGAGCTACCTTCAGCGCCGCTGGTACCGTTACGGCTTTGGATAGCGAAACCGCAGCTCAGAGTGCTGGATCTGCAACGGTTGACACGCTCAGCAAGTATGTGGTGAGCGGAAACTTCGAGGCCCTTGGCGAGGCTGCTGGCGCAGCTACCCCCGAGGCCCTCACCAAGTTTGCTGACATCCAGGGCAAGGAAGACAAGGCGGATAAGGTCTGCGAGTACATCGGTGCCGCCGTCAAGACTGCCGCAGACGCACTTCCCGATCCTGCCGATAACGCCGAGCTCAAGACTGCAGTCATGGAAAGTGCCGCATCTGGTGCAATAGCAGTCGCAAAGACCGCCATCGAGACCACGGATGCCTCGGCGATTAACGCCGACGAGCTCGCGGCCGCTGTAAACGCGGGCGCCGTTGCTGGTGGCCAGAGTGCAATTAACGTTTACGCTCCTGGTGGCGCGACCGGCCTCAACAAGACGTGGCTGGCTGGTCAGGGCATGATCGGCGCCATGATCGCTGGTATGCTTGCCGGCCTCATCTACAGCGCGTTCATGAAGAAGGACATCCGCATCAAGATGCCCGAGGGCGTGCCCGATGGCGTTGCAGCCGCATTTACCGGCCTTATTCCTGCAGCCGTTATCCTCACCGGTGGTGTTGTGGTATACGGTCTCTGCATGGGCTTTGGTGGCGTCACCCCGATTGAGCTTATCTACAAGTTCATCCAGTCCCCGCTCCAAGGTGTAGGCGACACGCTGCCTGGCGTCCTCCTGTTCGAGACGCTCATCCCGCTGCTTTGGTTCTTCGGCGTCCACGGCGCCACGGTCGTTGGTTCCGTTGCTCAGCCCATCGAGCTGGCCAACCAGGCCGAGAACGCAGCTATCTTCCAGAGGCTCGTTGACGGTGGCATGAGCCGCGCCGACGCAATCGCCGCGCTGCCCCAGAACGGTGGCCACATCTTCACCGAGGCTTTCTGCAACTGCTTCCAGGCCATCACCGGCTCTGGTATCACCATCGGCCTCGTAATCTTCATGGTGTTCTTCGCCAAGTCTGCTCAGATGAAGCAGGTTGGTAAGCTTGGTCTTGGCTGCGGCATCTTCAACATCAACGAGCCCGTGCTCTTTGGTACGCCGATCGTGCTTAACCCCAAGCTGTTGCTCCCGTTCGTGCTGGCTCCTATCGTGTCCAACGGCGGTGCCTACATCCTTACACAGATTGGATTCATTCCCTACACCATGGGTGTTACGGTTCCTTGGACCACGCCTCCCATTCTGTCGGGTCTCCTGTGCATTGGTTGGCAGGCCGCTGCTTGGCAGGCGATAACGCTCGTGGCATCGTTCTTCATCTACTTGCCATTCGCGCGTTCCGTCGATAAGGACTACCTCGCCATGGAGGAAGGTCAGGAAGCTGCATAAGCACATATGACCTACGGCTGCCGGCGACACTCGTGTCGCCGGCGCTTTTGTAATTACGATTTTGGTTGGTAAAACTCAATAGAGGAGGAAATAGCATGACCGAAGAGCTCGAGCTCACACTGTTCCAGATCATTACCGCCGCTGGTGGATCCAAGTCCAACTACATTGGCGCCATCCAGGTTGCCAAGGAGGGTAAGTTCGACGAGGCCGAGCAGCTCATCAAGGACGGCGATGAGTTCCTCGCGCAGGCTCACGATCCTCACGCAAAGCTTCTTGCGCAGGAGGCCCAGCTTGCCGTTGAGGGCAAGAACTCCGCCGATTTGGTGTGCCTGCTGCTCATCCACGCCGAGGATCAGATGATGAGCTGCGAAGTCTTCAAGCAGATGGCTGTGGAGTTCATTGAGCTCTACAAGAAGCTGGCCTAGCAATATGACTTGTCGTTTGCCCCGTTAAGGCGAACGGACTTTGGAGGGTGCGCCATTGGCGTGCCCTCTTTTTCTATAATGAGGTGGCAGCGCAAATAAGGAGTGCGGACTGTGGCGCCAGTTGCCTTTATGCCCCGTGCCCGGCCCGCAAGCAGCTCCGCGCTCGCTTTGCTCGCTCACTTCGTGAGTCGCCGCTTTCGGGCCGAGCGCGGGGTATGAAGGCAATAACATCAGACAATGGGGAGTATCCCCTTTGCCTGGGTTAAGGAGAAGAACATGACGACGCTTGGAGTTTCTGTCTATCCCGAGATGCGGCCCATGGACCAGATTCGCGCGCACTTGTCTGTTGCAGCCAAATATGGCGTTGCGAGGGTGTTTTCGTCCATGTTTTCCATGCCAGGCACGCGCGAGGAGATACTGGATACCTTTGCGCAGCTAAACGATGCTGCCCACGAACACGGTATGAAAGTGTCGCTCGACATTAACCCCGAATGTATGCAGCGCATGGGGGCAACGCCGGCAGACCTGAGCGTGTTTGCCAATATTGGCGCCGACATACTGCGCATGGACGGTGCCTACGACGAAGACGACAATCTGCTTATGCTCAAGAACCCCTATGGTATGAGCATAGAATACAACGCTTCGGCTCTGGAACCAGGACATATTGCCGCGCTGGTGGAGCGCGGAGTGCCAACGGAGCGCATCCTTGCCTGCCACAACTTCTATCCCCAGCGATACACGGGCTTCAGATGGGACAAGTTCTGCCAGACGAACGCTCGACTTCGTGCGGCGGGCGTTCGCGTAGGGGCGTTTGTGGCCTCCCATGCGCCAGACACCCATGGCGTGTGGGATGCCACCTGCGGACTACCCA
Source organism: uncultured Coriobacteriaceae bacterium (assembly GCA_902803315.1). Lineage (GTDB taxonomy): Bacteria > Actinomycetota > Coriobacteriia > Coriobacteriales > Atopobiaceae > RUG440. The sequence continues at coordinate 17,549 of CADCPM010000059.1, read as the reverse complement.
CGGTGGAGCAGCTTCGAGACTATCCGGCGGACCTGCAGGCGCGCATTTTGGCGACGGCCGGCACCACGGACGTCTTCTTTGGCAATGCCTATGCGAGCGAAGAGGAGCTGGCTGCCGTGCAGGAGGCGCTGACGCCCACAGATCCGCACTACATAAGCGATGTGCATCGCATTATAGTTGGCAGCTTTGCCTCATACACGGGTCGCGACCTGGATCTTTCGCGGCAGGTCAAGGTACGCGTGGAACCACTGTACGACCTCTCGGACGTCGAGAAGACCATCCTGTTCGACTTCTTTCCCCATGTGGACATGGGGGACTCGTCGGAATGGATTTGGCGCTCTCGCATGCCACGTTTGTTCTTCAACGAGGAAGCCATTCCCCCACGTCGATATCCGCTGCGTGAGTTCCAGCCGGGTGACGTGGTTATGGTAAACGACAACTACAAGCACTATGCTGGTGAGGTGCAGGTGGTCCTGAGGCCGCTCAGTAACGACGGCACGCGCAACTTGGTGGGTCGCATCGACCCACAGGAACTTACGCTGTTCGACGTCATAGACGACAGCGACATCGTCGTTTTTATCCCCGCGCGTGGCTGTGGCTGACAAGGGGACAGGTCACTTGTCAGCTTTTCTCACGCTGGCCGAACGCGCTGCGGTGCAGGGGTCATTTGTGGTGGCGCTTTTGCTATAACAGATAAGTCCATCAACAAGAACGCGAGTTTTGAGGAGAGAAGAGCATGAGTGAGCCTATCTTTTTACAGCCGGTTTTCCATGGCAAGCTGTGGGGCGGCCGCCGCTTGGAAGAGGACTATGGATACGAGCTGCCCGACGGCCCGGTGGGGGAGTGCTGGGCAATAAGCGCGCATCCCAACGGTGACTGCAAGGTCGTAGGCGGCGAGTGGGACGGCAAGTACTTGTCGGCGCTGTGGGACGAGCATCGTGAGCTCTTTGGCAACCTGGAGGGCGACCAGTTCCCTCTGCTGATCAAGATTCTCGATGCGCAGGACGACCTGTCGATCCAGGTGCATCCCGACGATGCGTATGCCAATGAGCACGAAAACGGCTCGTTGGGCAAGCGCGAGTGCTGGTACATATTGGACGCACGCGAGGGCGGCGACATCGTGGTGGGCCAGCGCGCGGCCAATCGCGAGGAGTTCGCGCAGATGGTGGAAGAGGGTCGCTGGGACGACCTCCTGAACAAAGTGCCCATTGCGCAGGGCGACTTCTTCCAGATTGACCCTGGCACCGTGCACGCCATCCTGGGCGGGACGCTGGTGCTCGAGACGCAGCAGTCGTCGGACGTGACCTACCGCGTGTACGACTTCGACCGCAAGCAGCCCGACGGCAGCCTGCGCGAGCTGCACATTGCGCAGTCGCTCGACGTCGTTGACTACAACGTTAAGGCTCCCGAGTCGGGCACGGTAACGGCTGCCGAGGTAGACGGGGTGACGCACTTGGTAACCACGCCCAACTACGCGGTGGATCGCATTCGCGTGACGGACGAGGCGCCCGTGACGTATGCGCAGGATTGGCCATTCCTCAACGTGAGCGTGGTGCGTGGCGCCGGCGCCGTTGTAGTGGACGGCACGCGGTACGACCTGCCTTTGGGCACGCACTTCATCGCGCCTGCTGGCGCCGGCGACCTTGCGTTTGAGGGTGCAATGGAGCTCATCGTCTCGCACGTGTAGCGTTCGTTCGCTGCGTCGGCTAGCGCGCTTGTCGCGCGTTAGCCGACGTGCTCCCCATCCGCAAAGTCTGTAATGCCCCGTGCAAAGTCTGTAGCTATTCGAACGCTGTTCAAAGTAGACAAGCCTGTGACCTGCGGTTTTGTAGATAGGGACATGTCAGAGCTACAGACTTTACGCGTCTGGCTACAGACTTTGCGCGGGGCATTACAGACTTTACGATGGTTGCGAACCGTGCGACGTGTGGAAAATTTGCCACGAGGGGTATTCTCGTCTGGCAAATCGCGCTATACTTTGAAAGCTTGACCGTCGGGGTAGCAGGCGTCCTGCCCTGTGCCTTGGCGATAAACCCAGTTCTGGTCGGAAACCAGAACCTACGTGAGGAGTTCTATATGAAGCAAGGAATCCATCCCGAGTACATGGAGTGCACAGTTCGCTGCTCCTGCGGCAACACGTGGACCACGCGCGCCACGGTGCCAAGCATGAGGCTCGACCTCTGCGACAAGTGCCACCCCTTCTACACCGGCACCCAGAAGCTCGTAGACACCGGTGGACGCGTCCAGCGCTTTGCCGACAAGTTCGGTGGCGCCGCTGCCGCTCAGCTTGCCGCTGCTGCCGCTGCCAAGGAGGCGCGCGCCAAGAAGGCCGCCGAGGCTGCCGCTGCCAAGAAGGCCGCTGCCGAGGCCAAGGCCGCCGAGAAGGCCAAGCGTGCTGCTGAGTATGCCAAGAAGGCCGAGGCCGAAGCTGCCAAGAAGGCTGCCGAGGAAGCCGCAGCCGCCGAGGCTCCCGCCGAGGAGACTCCTGCCGAGTAACGGTAATCGGCATAGCAAAAAGCTGACAAGCGACCTGTCCCCTTGTCACCGCATGGTGACAAGGGGACAGGTCGCTTGTCAGCTTTTTTGAGTCCTTCCGCTACACCAGCTTGAGATGCGGCGGCTCGTTGCTGCTCGCTCCGTCATGGGCATAGGTGCAAGAGCACTCGTCCACAATCATGCGCAGGGCTTTGGTGTTCACCAAGGTACGGCGCAACTGATCAAGCTGGCCGCTTGTCTTGGCGTTTTGCATAAATCTGTCGGTTTCCTCGGGCGGAAGTCCCAGCATCTGAGGAATCTCGTCGTCTGTTACGGTGACGCCCTTCTTCTCGGCCCAGGCGCTCACGGCTGCCTGCTGACGAGCCGCATCGCGGGCCTGCTCGTCGAACATCGCGTCGAGGTCCGCCTTGCGCATGCCGGATTGCGTAAGGAACAGCTCTTGCGAAAGGCCCTGTTGCGTCAGCATCATGGTGAAGTTCTGCTCGATGGCGCTTCGTGCCTCAGCAATCGACTCGCGCGATACGCGCTGTTCCAAACGCTTTGCCAACTCATTGGCGCAAGCGGCCGCCTTTTGACGCTCCGTCACGTCTTGGTTTGCGGCCTCAAGCTCCTCTCGCATAATGGAGCGCAGCTCCGCGGCCCCGTGCAGGCCGTCAAAGTGGTCGCGAATCCACGCATCGTCGTTGAGGCGCTCGGGACCACCGCCCATCTGGGCTATGGCCGCACGAATGGACTCCTCCACGTCCTCATCCGTGAGGTCGTGGACCGGTACCGTTACGGTAACGGGCTCGTAGGATGAGAGCGTGTAGTGCGCGCGTCCCCCAATTACGAGTGGTTCTGGCTTTATGAGTTCCATGGTCTTCTCCTTTTCCTGTATGGATTGTCGCGTGTGACTTATGAGCGCGACAACGTATAGGTGTCGATGAACTTGGCCGTCGTCTGGTGCGGCAAGAACATGAGGATAGGCTCTTCGTATGCATGCGTGCTGGTTACGCGCGCGAGTACGGCGGAAGGATCGTCGTCGGTGCCAAACGCCAAGGTAAACTCAACGTCGCCCTGGGCGCTTCCGGTGGTTTTGCACTCAACGGTAACGTTGGACCCCATCCCCTCGTCGCGCTCTGCCCAAATGGTGCCGGTAAAGTTGACGCGCTCCAGCATGGTGTCGCCGGTGGTCTTGTCTGCGTTCTTCTCGAGCTTTCGGTGATAGTGCGCCAGCGTCGTAATGGTGCCCTGTACCTGCCCTTTTCCACCGGTGGGATCACCCACGGATTCGATGGTTATCTGAAGAGCCGCATCGCGTGCCCCATAGCAGGTGGCGCCGTTGCTGGTGGTGGAGGAAAGCTCGCCTCCCCAGGTGCCCACCAGCGGGCTGAAGGTGCGCGCAGCTGCCTGCTCGCTGGCCTCTACGCTCCGTAGGTTCCAGGTGCCCGACTCAAAGGCAAAGTGTGCGATTACGTTGCCTTCGTAGGCATAAAAGCCGCCTTCCTTCTTGCAGTGAAGGGTAACGTCGTTGGTGGCCGTGTTTTTGTCGGCAGCCTCCTTAAACACGTTGCCCACCACAGAGAAGGAGCCGTTGGAATAGATGTCGGCCAAAGAGGTGCCGCCGCTTGAGCTGGCGGCCTCCAAGATGGTGTTTGCGTTGTCCAACACCTTTTGCTCGTCCACACCGGCGCGGGCTGTGTAGGACAGGCCACGTTCCACGAGCTCGTCCGTCATTGTCCACTCGCCGTTGTTGCGCACATAGGTGGTGCCTACGTCGTGAACCGCGCGGATCTTGCCATCGTCGTAGGTGGCCTCGGCCTCCACCCCGTATGCGGCCGAGCCAATGCCCTCGCCGGCCTCCATGCCCTCCGGCGTCTTTGTGGCAGACCGCTCGGTTACGGCCACGTTAGACAAGGGTATTTGCAGGTCGGGACCGTACGTGCCACCTGCGTAGTCGAGTGTGGGAAGGCGGTTGGCCAGGTCTTGCTCGATCTTCTGATAGGCGGGGGCATCCAGCACGTTGAGCGCAAACCATACGATGCCCAGCACGGCAATGACGCCAATGGCAAGGCCTATGCCCAACCCACGCTGGTGCTTGGACAAAAACTCACCGATGCTTTGACGTTTGGAGGCTACGTACTTGCCCGCAGTGCCAGCGACTTCGCGAAGGTTGGGGTCGTCGTCTGCGGAGGGGCTGGGAGCAACGGCGACTGGCTGGGGCTGCTCCGCCGTGCCGTCAGGCGTGGAGTGCTGGTGCAGTCGCGCGGTGTCGGCGGTGGAAGCCTGCTCGTCGTCGCTTGGTGCGGGCGAGGCATCGTTGCTCGCAGTTGGGGCAGCCGAGAGATCGGCCGTGCTTGCGGGCGGCTCGTCCGTGAGGACGGCACCACATGCAGCGCAGCGTGTGGCCAGATCGCTGTTCTCTCGTCCGCAGGATGGGCAGCGCATGGGCATTCCTTCCGTCCGGCGCCGTTCTATCGAGGGTACCACCTCTAATGTACCCAAAAACCTGTGGAGCGTACCATATTTATCATCTATGGGTGGCGGCGCGTTACGTTGTGAAAAGTGGACCCGGTCCCTCCCGCCTCCTTAGACAATAGCACCTCACGTATAATGGAGACATAAAACCGAAGCATAAGGAGGTGCCATGAACAAGAACGGCAACAAGCGCGGCGTAATAATTGCGGCCGTCGCGCTCGCATTGGTGCTGGTGGGCGCGGGCGTGGCATATGTGGTTTTGTCTAGCAAGGGGTCGTCGACCAGCTCCAGCTCGGCGACGAGCTCTGCCTCGCCATCTGCTGACGCCTCTTCTACAAGCGCCAACAAGGCCGCGCCCCGGCTTGCCGACTACGATGCCACCGTGTACACCGCCGACGGCCAAGCTAAAAAGCTGTCGGAGATAGCCAACGGAAAGCCGTTGGTCATCAACTTTTGGGCAACGTGGTGTCCCTATTGCGTGCAGGAGTTCCCCGACTACAAGACGCTTCTTTCCGAGTATGGCGACAGCGTGAGCTTTGCGTTTGTGGATGCGCCTGGCAGCAAGGGAGAGACGGTAGAAAAGGCGCAGGACTGGCTGGCCCAAAACGGGTTTGAGGAATTTCCCGCCTACTATGACAACGACTTGGAGGCGTCCAGCAACTTTGGTGCCCGCTCGCTGCCCACCACGGTGGTCGTGGCGGCGAACGGAGAGATTCAGGGCGCTTCGGCAGGTGCCATAAACCTGCAGCGCATGCGCAACGTGTTGTATACGCTTACTCACTAAACATAAGCGTGGATTGGAAGGGCGTATGGACTTCCTGCTCACATTTTTGGAGGGTATCGTCACGTTTGTGTCGCCGTGCTTGCTGCCGTTGCTGCCGGTGTACCTGGCGTTCTTTGCCGGCGGAGCGGGTGTAGGCGGGGCGGATGCCGACGACGCGGACGAGGGTTCCAGCCTTGCCCACACCGTGGTCTGTGCCTTGGGCTTTGTGCTGGGCTTCTCGGTACTCTTTGCGCTTTTGGGCGCAGGCGCTGGTGCCGTTGGATCGGTGCTCGTGCGCTATAGGCAGGTAGTCAATGTGGCGTGCGGGGCCATTATGGTGGTGCTCGGGCTCAACTACCTGGGAGTCCTTCGCATTGGCGTGCTCAATCGAACATGGCGTGCGGGTCCTCATGCCTCCTCGCACGGGTTCGCGAGCTGCGTGCTGTTTGGCTTGGTTTTTGCCGTGGGATGGTCGCCTTGCGTGGGGACGTTCTTAGCCTCGGCGCTCGGCCTTGCGGCGTCGTCAGCCAACGCCCTTAGGGGCGTGGGGCTGCTACTGTGCTTCTCGGCGGGGCTCGGGTTGCCGTTCGTCCTTTCGGCGGTTCTTATCAATCAGTTGGAATCGGCCTTTGCGTGGATAAAGAAGCACTACGATCTCATAAACAAGGTGTGCGGTGCCTTGCTGGTGGTGGAGGGTGTGCTCATGGCGTTCGGGTTGCTGGGTTTTAGCTAACTAAGGGACAGGTTATAGTTCAGGCACCCGCGCATTTGTCCGGACCGCAAGTGGCGACTCACGAAGTGAGCGAGCGAAGCGAGCGTGGAGCTGCGTGCGGGACCGGCGAAGGCGCGGGTGCCTGAACTATAACAGGGACAGGCCCAAGCCAGGCAAACTAAGATTAGTTCCACGTCAACCTCGCGGCTATGTGATAATACTAGAAACAACGTGCAGGCCTCCAAACGTGTCGCGTCGCAGAAGAGAGAGGATTCCGCTAGGATGAAGCGCCCCAAAGGCAAAGCTCGGCCCGCAAGGTCTTGGGGCATTGGCACCTTTGTGGCCTTTCTCTGCGTGCTGGTCGTTATTCTCTCCCTCTTGTATTCCCGGAGCGGAGTGGGTGACGTTGCGCCGACATATACAAGTCTGGACGAGCTCTCGGACAAGCGCGTGGGCACCATTGCCGGCTCGATGTATGCGGGCGTTGTGGAAGAAGAGCTACCCAAGTTCTCATCGGAGAACATTCGCCCCTACGAAAACGTGGACGATATGGTGGAAGCCCTGAAAAAGCAAGAGATAGACGCCTTTGTGGAGGGCAAGGCCGTCGCAAGCGTGGCCGTGGCAGACCACAGCGACATGGCGTTGATGCCCGAAGGATTGGGAGAAGAGGACGTGGGCATTGCTCTGCGCAAGAACGATGCGCTTGCCTCCAAGTTTAACGAGCGCTTGTTGGAGCTCAGCCTCGACGGCACCTTGGATACCCTTCGCTCAAAGTGGCTGGTTGCGTCCGATGAGGTCAAGACCATGCCACCGACGCAAAAGGAAAGTCCCAACGGCGTTCTGCGCGTGGCATGTGCAACCATAGCACCCATGGCATACGTTCAGGACAATAACGTCATGGTGGGCTATGAGGTTGAACTCGTGCAAACGATTGCGCGCGATCTTGGCTATACGACGACGTTCTACAGTGCGCCGTTTGCGAGCGTGCTGAGCGATGTGGAGAGCGGCAAGGCGGATGTGGGCATTGGCAACATCACGATAACTCCCGATCGTCAGCAGCGTTTTAGCATGACAATACCGGACTATAGCGGCAACATCGTTGTGGTTACGCATGCAAGCGACAAGCAAAAGAACGTCGACTTCATTAGCGGTGTGATTCGCTCCTTCAAACGCACGTTCGTAGACGAAAGCCGCTGGAAGGTCATTCTGGATGGTTTGGGCGTTACGGCAACGATTTCGTTCATTACGGCATTGGTGGGAACACCCCTTGCGCTTTGGCTTGTGAAGATGCGCTATCGTCGCGGAAAGTGGATCTCTTGGCACATCGCCCTCTTCCAGTCTCTTGTGGGCGGCGTCCCAATTGTGGTTATCATAATGTTGTTGTATTACGTGCTGTTTGGCGTCATAGACATAGCTGCCGAGATCGTTGCTATTATCGCGTTTGTCCTGGTGTTTTCGGGAAGGGCGAGCGGCGTCTTGTGGGACGCAATCGATGCCATCGACAAGGGCCAGGAGGAGGGTGCCATAGCCATGGGCTATACGCCAAGCCAGGTGTACTCCAAAATCCTCTTCCCGCAGGCCATAGGCAATACCAGGTCACGGCTCGTTAGCATGTATGTGAGCATCGTTAAGGAAACCGCCGTGGTTGGCTATATTGCGGTACAGGACCTCACGCGTGCAAGTGACTTCATTCGTGCGCGTACCATGGACGCATTTTTCCCGCTCATAGCCACTGCCATTATGTACTTCGTGATCTGTCGTCTGTTAGGCGTGGTCCTGAACAAGGTCGGCGTGTACCTATTAGCTCGCAAGCGCAAGCGCGAGTGGGGGGAGGAGCCGGAATGAGTCTTATAGAGATAAGCCACCTTCGCAAGGAATACAAAGACGTCGTGCCGCTTGAGGACGTTAACGCCACAATAGATGCCGGCGAGGTGATATCCATAATCGGAGCGTCTGGCACGGGCAAGTCTACGCTGCTGCGTTGCATAAACCGCTTGGAAATGCCCACGTCGGGTCACGTCTTGATTGACGGCGTCGACATGTGTGACCCGTCCACCAACCTGCCGGCCATGCGTCGCAAGATAGGCATGGTGTTCCAAAGCTACAACCTCTTCGACCACCGACGTGTGGTAGAGAACCTCATGATGGGCCCTATGGACCTTTTGGGTAAGAGTCGGGACGAAGCGAAGGATCGCGCCCTGGAGCTCTTAGACCTCGTTGGCCTAAAGGACAAGGCCAGTGCGTGGCCGCGCGACCTGAGTGGCGGACAGCGACAGCGCGTAGCCATCGCACGCAGCCTTACCATGGATCCCCAAATACTGTTGTTCGACGAGCCTACGTCGGCGCTTGATCCCGCCATGGTTTCGGAAGTTCTTTCGGTAATGCGCGATCTTGCCGAGCGTGGGCATACCATGCTGGTGGTTACGCACGAGATGAGCTTTGCCCGTAAGGCTTCCACGCGCGTCTTCTTTTTGGATCAGGGGGTCATTTGGGAGGAAGGTACGCCAAAGCAGATTTTCGAGAATCCCCAACGACCCGAGACGCACAACTTCATATTCCGCGTGCGAGGCTGGAAGTATCGCATTAGTTCCCTGGCTTTCGACGCGCCCGGCATGATGGCGTCGCTCGAAACGTACTGCGCCCATCTGTTTATGGGCATTCGCACGGCACACACCTGCGAGCTGTTGGTGGAAGAGCTCGTTCTTAACCTGCTGGTAGAGGAGGCGCGTAAGCGAGGTGTGGAGGATCCCGACATTTACGTGGAGCTCTTTGCTGGCGAAGGTGGCGTAGACGTGATGCTGAGGGTTGACTTCCGCAAGTTGCTGGATGGCGGTGACCCCTTGAGCCCCGAGAACCGAGACGAGCTCACGTACACGATGATAAAGGGCCATACGCGCGAAATCGAGAAGGTCGAGCCTGGCGTTATGCAGCTCCGCCTGCGGTAGATGGCAGGCTTTGTTTTATTGGCAACGTGCGCGGAGAGGTGAACGTGCGTCTTTTTCGACGAGATTAGCCGTGGCGTGGAACTCCTTAGGATCTTGCGGGCAAAATAGCGCCGCGTTCGTACGCCTGGGTTTTGGCGCAATGATTAGTCGTTGGTCTTGGCACAACGATTTACTCGGAGCACAAGGTATCGGTTCAGGTTGCCGCTCTTGCCGTCGGCGGAGTAGCGGGCTATTTCGGTGGCGTGGCTGCTTGCCTTGGCAAGCTCGTCCACCTCATCCTCGCTAAAGCTGTGACAATAGCGTTGGGCGCCCTCGTCGTTTTGCCAGCCAAGCAGGTAGTCGCCGGCATCGTCGAGCGGCTGTGCCTTCGCAAGGATGCGCGGGCTTCTCTCCAGCTGCCAGAGGCTTATGGCAACCAGGCCACCTGGACGCGTGTGTTGCACGAGAGCTCGAACCACCTGGAGTCGGTGGCAGGGCATCGCCACGTGATGCAAAAAGCCAAAGCAGACGCTCAAGTCGCATGGCGGCGCCTTGATTTCGCTTGCGAGGTCGTGGCCGTCGAGCAACGTGCCCGTGATATCGAGGTTTTGTACGCGAACGTCGCTAGGGTTGCCTGGTATGTGAGCGAGTGCGAGGGGCTCGCAGTTGTCGATGCCCCATACGCGAAGGCGCGGATAGCCGTCTGCCAAAAACCGCGCGAAGCGCAGGTTGCCGCAGGCGAGGTCCAGCACGCGGAGTTCGCGCTCGCCCTCCGGCATGCAGTGCGCGCGCATGGCGTCGCGCACGCGCTCCCAGCCTGGCCAGGGGCTTTGCCGCGTGGCGTCAAACGACGCATGCACGCGGGCATAGAAGGCGGTGTTCTTGTCGTTAAGCTGACGGGCGGTTTGTAGGTCCATGCCGCGATTCTACCAGAGCGGGGTTCGTGCTGGCCCTAAAGCTGAGCCAGCGGGACCCTGAATAGGGGACAGTCCCCAACTCCGGGTTTCGCGAAACCCCAACTTGGGGACAGCCCCCTATTCAGGGTCCCGAGTTGCCACGGCATGCGAGGGCAAGCTGTCCTATACTGTGACGCATGGAAAAGGCCCTTTTGGAAATAGTCGCCGCCATAAAGGCCGGCGACCGCAAGCTGGATGCCGCATGGCTCGACAAGCTGGTGCGGCGTCACAACCGTGCCTCCCACGACGCCATGCGTCGGGTGGCCAAGCGACGCTTGCTACCGTTTTACCTGCGCGTCAAGGAAAGCGACCCAGAGCGTTGGAAGTCGTGGGACATCGACGAGGCTACCGAGCGCACGCTCGTCCAGCTGCTCAGGATGAAGCCGCGCCGTACGGCGTCGGGCGTGGCCACCATTACCGTTATCACAAAGCCGTGGCCGTGCTCCAGCGACTGCCTGTACTGTCCAAACGACGTCCGCATGCCCAAGAGCTATTTGGCAAACGAACCGGCCTGCCAGCGCGCCGAGCGCAACTACTTTGACCCATACCTGCAGGTGCGTTCGCGTTTGGTTGCCCTTAGCCAGATGGGTCACGTTATCGACAAGATCGAGCTCATCGTGCTGGGCGGCACGTGGAACGACTATCCCGAGGCATATCAGATTTGGTTCGTGCGCGAGATGTTCCGGGCGGCAAACGAGTTCGGCGTCGCCGCGTCGCCAGAGGAGCGCGATCGCCAGTATCGCGCCGCGGGGCTCACCTACGACACCGACGAACTGGTCCGTCGTACCGAATCGCTGCAGCAGGAGGTCAACGAGGGCAAATGCACGTACAACCAGGCGATTGCAAGAATCAATGCGGAGTCGGGCTGGCAGACGGTGAGCGCGTGGCAACAGGCAGCCATGGACGAGCTGCTGCGCGAGCACGCAACAAACGAGAGAGCAAAGCATCGCGTGGTTGGTCTTACCATAGAGACCCGTCCCGACCTCATAACTTTCGAGTCCGCGCGCCACATGCGGCGCCTTGGATGCACCAAGGTTCAAATGGGAATTCAGAGTCTGGACGAGCGGATCCTTGCGGCTAACCATCGCAACGTGTCGCTCGCGCAGATCGAGGAAGCTTTTCGTGCGCTGCGCCTGGCCGGCTTCAAGATCCAGATCCACTTCATGGCTAACCTCCTGGGCGCGACGCCCGAGGCAGACGCGGTCGACTACCTGCGCCTCGTTACAGACAAGCGCTTTTTGCCCGACGAGGTCAAGCTCTACCCCTGCTGTTTGGTAGAGAGCTCGCGCCTCGGAGAGCTCTATGCGACGGGGGAGTGGCGTCCCTACGAGGAGGACGAGCTCACGGACCTGCTGGCGGCAGATGCTCTGGCGACCCCGCCATATACGCGCATCTCTCGCATGATTCGCGACATCTCCACGACCGATATCGTGGCTGGCAACAAAAAGACGAACCTGCGCCAGATGGTGGAGGCGCGCCTTGCGCGCAACGGGGCGCAGGTGCAGGAGATTCGCCAGCGTGAGGTTGCCACGGACGACGTGGTTTTGGAGGACCTGCGCCTGGATTGCGTGGAATACGCCACCACGGTGTCCGACGAGCGCTTTTTGCAATGGGTTACCAGCGACAACAAGATCGCGGGCTTCCTGCGCCTTTCGCTGCCTCATGCGGGCGCGATTGACGCGGACGCGTCGTACCAGGGTGCGGCGGAGCCGAGCTCGACGGAAGGCGCTGTCTTATCGCGGCAGCCCGAAGCCATGATTCGCGAGGTCCATGTGTACGGCAGGGTTGCCGCCATCCATGCGACGCAAACAGGCGCGGCACAGCACGCCGGCTTGGGAAGGCGGTTGGTGGAGGAGGCCTGTCGCCTCGCACGTGAGGCTGGATACGCCACCATCAACGTCATAAGCTCGGTTGGCACGCGCGAGTACTACCGCTCTTTGGGCTTTTGCGACGCCGGGCTCTATCAGGCGAGGTCGCTTGCGTCTTCAAGCGTGCGGTGAGGACAAAACGGACATTCTGCATATAGGATGGGGCGGGCGCACTTCTCGGTCCTCGAACGCCCCCGCCGTGCGCACTTTTCCAGGGGCTGAGGAAGGTCGCGCGCACTTTTCCGTCCGCGAACGTCCTTACCGTGCGCACAAATGGCCGATTTGTGCGCACGGTAAGGAGGGTTTTGGGCCGAAAAGTGCGCACGGCGGGAGGCCCGGCACCGAGAAGTGCGCACGGCGGAAGGCCCGGCACCGAGAAGTGCACACGGCGGGAGGCCCGGCACCGAGAAGCACGCACGGCGGGAAGCCCGGCACCGAGAAGCACGCACAGCCACCACCTCATGACCCCCGATTACCACTGGCGAGTGCGAAGTGCTACGAAGGGACAAATCGCGGTAGCATTAAGGTAGCCATGCGCCTAAAACGGAGGATTACCATGCCCATCGTAAATGTCGTTGCTGTGCGTACCACCCATCCGCTTGCCCCCTATGTGCGTGGGGCGGTTCGTCTGGAAGAGCTGTCGGACGGGTTTGTCATTCCATATCGTTTCTTTCCCGAGCAGATGGGGCATTTCTCCGGCATTGGCCGACAAGATCGCGCCGCCGCAACCTCAGGCGTGGTGCTGGACTTTGTAACCAACGGCACCGAGATATCGTTGGATTGCCGCATCGTAAGGCCGCTCAATCCCAAGCACCGCCTGTATCGTGCGGTAATGGCGGGCAGTACCAACGAGGGCGCGATTCCGTTTGGCACCGCCGAGGAAGGCAATGTGGATGGCATTGACCTGGTGGTGGATGGCAGACTGGTTGCCACGGTTGCCCCCGCAAACGGCGAGCTGCGCTTTGCCTTTCAAAACGATGCTCGAGAAGAGCTCGAGGTACGCATATACCTTCCCAGCATCATGCAGGTGGCAATAGGCAACCTGCGCGCTAACGGGTCCCTTAAGCCGGTGCCCTCGCGTGGCTATTTGCTTGCCTTGGGCGACTCCATTACCCAAGGGTTCATATGCGGCAAGCCGTCGCACGCCTATCCCGCCCAGGTGGCAAACACCATGGGGCTGGACCTGGTAAACCAAGCGGTTGCCGGGCATGTGTTCGACGAGGACGCCCTGGGAGGATTTTCCCTTTGGCGTGGCGAGCAGCCCGAGCTCATCGTGGTGGCCTATGGCACCAACGATTGGTCGCACAAGCGCTCGTCCGGCGAGATCGAAGGCGCAGCATCGGCCTATTTGGATCGCCTTAGCTGGTATTTCCCCAAGGTGCCTATTTACGTGCTCTCGCCTCTGTGGCGCGCGGACGAGCACGACGCAAAGCCGTGCGGTCGCCCCCTTACGTGGATGCATCAAATGATAGGTCGCATATGCTCGCGCCATCACAACATGCACGTTGTGGATGGCTATCACGGCATCCCCAAGGATCCAACGCTCTTTGCCGACGACGTGCTACATCCCGGCCCCGCCTGTATGGGGCTGGTGGCCGACCTGTTGCTGGAGGCAATGTGTGCCGATAGCATGGACCTTCTTATTGCCAAGCGCGTGGCAAAGCGCACGCAGAGCGAGGCTGGTAATAACACCAGCGGGTTTATCTCGCCAGAGGAGCAGATCGATAGGCTCATATCGCTGCGCGACCACTCACCCGAGGGACATCCCGAGTTCGACAGGTTGGTGCGCATCATTTGGCGCCTGCGTCAACCAGACGGCTGCCCATGGGACAAGGAACAGACCCATGAGTCCATTACCAAGAACATGGTGGAAGAGGCCTATGAGGCCGTGGATGCCATTGCACAGCACGACGACGCGCACCTTTGCGAAGAGCTGGGTGACGTGCTGGAGCAGGTGCTGCTGCACGCGCAGATAGCCGACGATCGGGACGCGTTCGACATCGATGACATCTGCCGTGGACTTAGCCAAAAGCTTGTGCGGCGCCATCCTCACGTGTTCGGCGACCTTGCGGGGGCCGGAGCGGACAACGCCACAGCGCCCGCGCAAAGTGCGGAGGAGGCGCTGGACAGGTGGGATGAGGTCAAGCGTGCCGAGCGAGAGGGGCATGGGAGTAAGGGTGGCGACAAGCAGGGTCTGTTGGATTCGGTGCCGCGCTCGCTGCCCGCGCTCATGCAGGCGCAAAAGATTTCCAACCGTGCCGCGAAGGCGGGCTTTGAATGGGACACCGTGGACGACGTGTGGGACCAGGTTGCGGAAGAGCGAGCGGAGTTCGAGCGAGAGGAGCCAGGAACCGCTCGTGCGGTTGAGGAGTTCGGAGACATCCTGTTTGCTCTGGTTAACGTGGCGCGGCGTTGCGGCATAGACGCCGAGGAGGCACTGGCGGCATCCAACGCCAAGTTCCGACGCAGGTGGAAGGCTATGGAGCAGATGCAGGACCTGGAAGGAGCGAGTACCGAGGAACTCAATCGGCTATGGTGCGAGGTCAAGTCACATGAGTAACAATTCCAACCGTCGTATAGTGCTTGTGTTGAAGGGGTGCCGCTCTTTTGACACATGCGGGGATTGTGCCATAATAATTTACCCGCGCCTTGGGCGCGCTCCCATGAACGAACCTCAAACGAAGCTGTGGCATGAGTAACTATGAATCCCAACAGAGCAGGCGCTCGCAAAGCAGGCGGCGCCCGGATCAGGCGCATCCTGGTCAGACGCGTACCCAGCGCAAGCGCACTGGTGGCGGCAAGCGTTCTGTGGGGGCTACGACCATCTCGGCGTCGGGTGCGCGCA
This sequence comes from uncultured Coriobacteriaceae bacterium, assembly GCA_902803315.1. GTDB lineage: Bacteria > Actinomycetota > Coriobacteriia > Coriobacteriales > Atopobiaceae > RUG440. The sequence goes on along the minus strand of CADCPM010000059.1, from coordinate 2,528 downwards.
ATATTGGTCTAACGCCTAGCAATATGGGCCGTGCGTATGGACGCGGCACTACCGCTCGCCGCGTGGAGGAGCGACGCAGGTCGGAGGCTTCCTATAGGTTGCGTCGCAATGGCAACGATGGCGTCAACGCGCGAGAGCAAGAGGGCCAGCCCGTTTCCAGGCCTGCGGTATATACCGCAGACGCGCCTAAGGAAGGACTGGCAAATCGGCTTGGTCTGAGTCGGCTTCGCTTACCCGAGTTTCATGCGCCCAGCCTAAGTGCCACCTCCATACCATTACCGCTTGTGGTGGTTTTGGCCTTGGCCCTTGTGGCCGTGGTGGTGTTCGGGCCGGCGCGTACGTACTATGTGGCATGGCGGCAGGCAGGCGTCCTGGATGCGGAGTACGCGGCGCTGACTTCGCAGAACGAAGAGCTCAACCACGAGATCGAACGCCTGCAGACGCGCCAGGGCATAGAGGACGAGGCGCGCAATCGCGGCTACGTATATCCCGACGAGGAAGCACTGGTGGTTGAGGGCATGGAGCCCAAGCAGGTGGCTGACCCCGCGTTGGTGGACGCTGCCGTGGAGGAGCACGAGAAGAGCCTGCCTTGGTACATCGGTCTGCTGGACATGCTCTTCGGCTATACGCGCGAGTAAGCCCTTATCACCAAATACCTGCTATCATGAGCGATGAGTGTTGGCAGGCGAATCGCTTGCGTTCGCATGCGCGCTCGGCTTTGTGCCTGCACCTAGAAGAGGGGAGAAGCGCACATGATACGTGTTGCCGTTATAGACGTGGGTACGGTTACGGCACGTTTGGCCATCTCGAGCGTGGAGGACGATCACGTAACCAGCATGACCCGTCGTTCCACTATCGTTAACCTGGGAGAAGGTGTCGACCATTCGGGCATGCTGCTGGAGTCGGCCTGCAACAGGCTCTTGTCGTGCATCGACGACTATTTGGCGGAGGTAAGGAGCGATTCGGTTGACTCTCTGTGTTGCACGCTTACCAGCGCCGCTCGCGATGCGAAGAACTCCACGGAGTTGCTCGATGAGCTTGCGGCGCGTGGCCTTAAGGCGCAGGTGATTCCCGGCGAGGTTGAGGGCAAGCTCACGTTTTTGGGCGTGGCGCAGGACTTTCCCACGTCGCGCCTGCTGGTTGCAGACAATGGCGGCGGGTCCACGGAGTTTGCCGTGGGAAGCCTTGAGGGTGGCCGGACGCCAAGCCTGGACTTCGTTCGCTCCATCGACGTGGGTTGCCGCCGCGTCACCGAGAAGTTCCTGAGTCGCACCGACCCGCCTTCTGGCGAGGACCTGGCGGCTGCGCATGTGTTTGCGGCAGCGGCCTTTGAGCCGGTGCTTGACTGGGAGCGTACGGCCGTTGTCAAGCCCGATCGCCTGGTGGTAACGGGCGGCACGTCCACTACCATCGTGGCGCTTGTCAAAGAGCTCGTGCCCTATGACTCGTCGCAGGTGCATCTGGCCACGATCTCTCGCGAGCTGGTGGAGGAGCAGGAACGGCGCTTGGCCGACGTTACCGTTGCCGAGCGGGCCGAGTTCGTCGGCATTCAGCCCAAGCGTGCGCCCGTTATCTTGGGCGGAGTCATTGCCGTGAGCGAGATTATGCGTGCGGCTGGCTTCGATGAGCTAACGGTGAGCGAGAGCGACCTCTTGTATGGCTTGTCGCTTACGGTTGCCGCCGCTGCGCAGGGACATCCATCGCCGGTTGGCTGGGCGCCCGAGCTGTAGGCAAAGGGGATACTCCCCATTGTCTGATGTTATAAACAAGACCGAGGAGGCTTGAGATGGCTTTTTGTTCGAATTGCGGCGCACAACTAAACGAAGGCGCCCGGTTTTGCACGTCATGCGGGGCGCCAACGCAGGCGGCGCCTAACCCGGCGGCTGTGGGACCTCAACAGCAGCAGTATAACCAGGCGAACGACGAGCAAAAGTACAAAACGCTTGGCGGTTGGTTGCTCTTCTTCGTTATTTGCTGGGGGATAGGCGCCTTGGCGGGCTGCGGCAATCTACTGAGGTACTTGTCGATGTTTTCGCACCTCGGCTTTGGGTATGTTCGCGTTGCTGGGGGGTCAATCATTACGATGCTGGTGCCCATGGCCGTATGCATCGTTATGATCGTTAGCATCGTTCGGCGCGTGCCTACGTTTTTGCGCTTGTATCAGATTCTCTCGATTGTCAACATAGCTGTTGCGCTGATTTCGGGCATCTTGCTTGTTTTTCGAGTCGGTTCGGCAGCTCCTTCGGTATTGGGCTCAACAATAGCCACCGTTTTTGCTGGGGTTATTGGAATCGTGCTCATGACCATGTACTTTTGCAAGTCCGAACGCGTGCGCGTGTACATGGGAACGACTCAGTATCTGGACACTGCCTTGTTTAGGATTGGTGCATAGAAGGGCGACATGCCCTTAGCATTGCCGATAAAAACTGCTAGACTTAAAGCTCCTTGGGGGCGTGGCGGAATTGGCAGACGCAGGAGACTTAAAATCTCTCGCCGCAAGGTGTGCGGGTTCGAGTCCCGCCGCCCCT
>CADCPM010000058.1 GCA_902803315.1 uncultured Coriobacteriaceae bacterium | reverse complement strand
GCCCTCTGCCGCCTCGCCTTCTCGTCTAGCGGGCCCTCTCTTCCGCCCGCTGCCTATGTATACGCACGCCGCGCGGGGGATGTCCCAAGGGTTCTCGACTTGCGCGCAAGATGTGAACCGTGCGAGCCCCAGCACGACGAAAGCGTGCATACGATGGGACAGTCCCCTCGCACGCTAGCTACCTGACGCCTTGCTATGGCCCCCGACCCTGTGGTTTGGCCCACCGCCAGTACCACGAGGCCATAGCATGCCCGCAAACGTCCGCTAGGGTCATACGATTGCTGGACGATCTTGGTTGCATGGCAACTCGGCGGCCATGGGCGCAAAGGAGAGGACTGCCCCTTGTGCCATTGATGGGGTCGCGGCAGCCGACCTTGTCTACAGCCCAGCATCAACATTGCAATCTGTACACAAAACGCGACATAGAAAGGACCCAATGTACACTCCGAAGCCGAGAGTGTACATTGGGCCTCTTTTGTGTCGCGTTTTGTGTACAGATTAACTTGCTTATGCAAGCGCAGGCAAGGCTACGCCAAAGACCGTCCCCTATTCAGGGACCTTTTGCACGCCTACTCCATGGCGGCCAGCTGCTCAAATCCAGGCTGCGCCCCCTCGACGAGATCTATCGTAAGCTCCACCCGCGCGCCAGCGAGCTCTATGGCGAGCGGCGCATCATCGACGGCGGTGGACTCACACGGCTCGCCGTTCTGCGAGAAGCGCAGCGTACGCCGCCCAAGATGTCCCTTGGTTCTCGCAGAGAAGACCGTGTCCTTAGGCAGATGCAACGCGGACACCGCGCTAATCTGGTTTACGTCGAGCTTGCCGGTAACGCCCTCCGCCCAAACCTCGGTGTTACCAGTAAGGTCGAGTTCCATGTGGCCCTCTACGTCACGCAGGAGCACGCGATCTGCCTGGCCGGACACCTCAACGTCCATGAGGGCTCCCTCCACACAGCAAAGACGCGCGTTCAGCGAGATCTCGGCGCTGGCTGCATGGGCCGTCGGCACATCAACGAGCACGTCGAGCTCGTGCCGAAGAATGGAATCTGCCACAACGCCACAGCTCTTCACCGTAATGTCGAGGTTGCGACCCTGCGTGTCCACGAGCACCTTCACGGCACCCGCCAGGTCTTCGATGGCCTCAGAGGTAAGACGGACAGTGAGCTTCTCGCCTTCCACGGCGCGAAGGCGCACAGCGCGGGCACATCCAACCTCAATGTCGTAGTTCTTCTCTTGCACAAGATCGAGCGCCGTCACGCTTTCGTAGGCATTGGCCGCAAACGCGTCGCTACCGCCATTTAGCAGTTCGTCAACGGTCACGCCAAAAACACGGGCAAGCGCCGCAAGGTTCTCGATGTCGGGCACCCCGGCACCAGTCTCCCACTTGGTAACCGCCTGACGCGAAACGCCAACCTTGCCTGCCAGTTGCTCCTGCGAAAGGTTCTGCTCGCTCCTCAGCTCGCGAATCCTCGATGCGATGTTCATAATGGCTCCTCTCTTTATACGACGCGTCTTGGCGTCGCCCATCCGATGCTGGGTCCATCATGGGCCTGCACCGTGCGTTGCAGCCAGCAACCATTGTTTGCACCCGACAAACATCTTGCTACGAATCGTAGCATGCGTAGCGTAGCAGGCGCTTTTTTTGATAAAGTCGCTTCTGCACGTGCCAAGATGCAAAGGTCTGGTCGCTTGGCCCACCGCTGTCGCAAAATGAAAGAGGCGGGGTCAAAATACTTTCCACATGGAAGCCATAAGTGTATAATTCCACAGTCCGCAAAACATTAGCGTGAAGAAAGGACAGAACCTATGAGTTCAAATGAAGCTGCGGCACTCGGCGGCATTATTGGTGCCAGCATAATGATGTTTTTCCTGATCGGCCTTGCGGTGTTTGTGCTTACCGTCATCGCCCGTTGGAAGATATTCACCAAGGCTGGCGAGGCTGGCTGGAAGTCCATCATCCCCATCTACTCCGACTACATTGAGTGGAAGATTTCTTGGAACAACATAATGATGTTCTGGGTCTGCCTTGCCCTCATCGTTGTTGGCTACATCCTTGGCATGGTCGGCGGTACATTCATCGTTACGGCAGACGGTCAGCTTGCCGCAGGTACCGGCGGGTTCATGGGCGTGCTGAGCTGGCTCCTTATGGTCGCTGGCGTCGTTCTTGCCTGCATTCAGAAGTTCAAGCTCTTCAAGAGCTTTGGCAAGGGTGTGGGCTGGTTCATCGCATACCTCTTCTTCCAGACCATCGTAACCCTCGTGCTTGGCTTTGGTTCCGCGCAGTATCAGGGTCCGCAGGACTAGAGGCCTAAAGCCACAGAAATGAATTAGCGCCGTTTGCCCAACTACGTGGGCAAACGGCGCTTTTCTGTAGCGGAGCCATACGTAAGGGGACTGTCCTCCCCTTTTGCACGGTTCTAACGCTACTTGCGGATGTGCTCGGAGATGCAGATGGCGAAGCCAGAGGGCGAGAACATAAGGGTGTCTTCGGAGGAGTCAGTGCGCGTGGTCGAGCCGTCCTCGCGAGCAGGCTTGAAGCCCTTGGAGAGCAGGAACTGGTACGCCTCGTCAAAATCGCGCACGTTCATACGAATGACGGTCAGGTCCTGAGGGAACTTGTCTACGGTTGCAACATCCACGCGGAAATCCTCGCCGTACTTCAGATCGATGGAGGTAACATGTCCCGCGATCCCAGACTTGGTATGAGCGCGTTCAAAGCCAAGCTCCTCGAACAGCTTGACGGTCTCGTCGGCGTTGTTGCTAAGGATAAGGGGGTTAAAGGCGGTTATCTTCACAGCGAGTCCTCCCATGGGGCGCATGAATATGTTGGATGCCTGCCGTCGACGGCCCCTTTGCCAACGACGCCACATTTGTAGTATCACCCACAAACATGGCGGCGCGTATGGCGCGGCATCGCTTTCAACAAAAACCGACAAGTGACCTGTTTCCTCGTTAGCTTTCCTGGATGCTTTTTGCCCTTGTCTGAGGTAGCATGGTGACCGATTTGTTATGGTCGCCAAAAATGGGGGATGTGTCCATGAAAAAAGGCAAGCTTAGCTTGCGCTACACGTTACGCATATTCTTAGCAGTGTTTCTTTCGTTCGCGGTAATTGCGTCATCCACGCCCTTTACCGCCCTTGCGCAAGAAGCCACACCTGATAAAGCCACGCCCACGCAAAGCGAGCCGGCGAATCCCGAAAACCAGGCCGCTAACGATGTGCAGCCCGTTATGGACGACCAAACCACCAATGAGAACCCAGCCCCAGCGCCGGCTCCCAAACAAGATGACGTCACCGCAACGACGGCAGCGTCCGCCGCGACGGAGACATCTGTCGATGAGGACGCCTCTCCCGATCTTGAAGAGGAGAAGACTGCGGACAAAAGCGACCTCGCGGCCAGCGAAGAGCAAAGCCAAGAAACGACGCTTCAGCCCGAGGCAGAACCCAGCCTGGAGGCAGAGAGCGGCGTTCATGTGACCTATGACTCTCATGCTCAAAACATTGGTTGGACAAAGCCCGTTTCCGACGGCGCCGTAAGCGGCACCTCCGGAAGGGGGTTGCGCCTCGAGGCAATTCACGTAAACGTAACGGGAATCGACGCGCAGGTGGTGGCTCAGGCGCATGTGCAGAACATTGGCTGGATGCGCGAGGTGCGTAACGGCCAGTTATGCGGCACGTCCGGCAAGGGCTTGCGTGTGGAGGCAATCAAGCTGCGTCTCGTTGGTGCGGACGCCGCAAAATACGACATCCAGTATCGCGCCCACGTGCAGAACATCGGTTGGCAGGGTTGGGTTCGCAACGGTGCCATTGGCGGCACCTCTGGCCGAGGTTTGCGCGTAGAGGCCATACAAATACGTCTTGTTCGTCGACACGGAGTGCGCGTCTCGTATTCCGCCCACGTGCAGAACATTGGCTGGCAATCTGAGGTAGACGGCGACGCCATCGCTGGCACGACGGGTCGAGGCCTGCGCGTGGAGGCTTTGCGCATACGCACGGACAACGCAGAAGGCCTTACGGGCGGCATAGAATACCAAACGCACGTGCAAAATATTGGCTGGCAAAAACGTGTGGCAGACGGCGCGTTGACGGGCACCCAAGGCAGAGGCCTGCGTATGGAAGCCCTCCGCATATGGCTTACGGGAGAAATAGCCGACTCATATAACGTCTGGTACCGCGCGCATGTGCAAAATGTTGGCTGGACATCATGGGCACTCAACGGCGAGGATTCGGGTTCCACGGGAATGGGGTACCGAATGGAGGCCGTGCAAATATGCATCCTGCCAAAGACCGCTGCCGACCCCTCAAACAGCGGTGCCGCCACAAGCGCGACCTGTGTCGGCATACCCGTTCTTACCTATGCAGCCTATCTACAGTCTTCGGGCTGGCAGGGGTTTGTGAGTGCAGGAAGCACCGCTGGGGCAACGGGTCAGTCGCGAATCATAGAGGCCCTTAGGATGGCAATTGACGCACGAGGGTTCGGTGGAACAGTGCAGTATCGCTCGCATATGCAAGACGTCGGTTGGCAAGGGTGGGTGTCGGCCGACGGCGTGAGCGGTCTTCCCGGCAAAGGCAAGCGGATGGAAGCCCTCCAAATCCGCCTGCAAGGAAACGCGTCCCGCACCTTCGACGTGTGGTATCGCGTCCACGTCCAGAACTACGGGTGGATGGGTTGGACAAGCAACGGAGCCTCCGCCGGCACGCAATCGCTGGGACTAAGGGTCGAAGCGCTTCAGGTGCGCATCCTACCCAAGGGATCATCGGCTCCTGGCAACACCAATTGCCCGTTTACCACCCATGCCAAAAAGCCCCACATGATTCTGGTTGGTGACTCCAGAACGTGCTGTATGTACGATGCCATGCATGGCACCGATACAAACAACTTGCTTGCCACAGACTCGCGCGGCGACATATGGTCGGCGAAAGTTGGCGCCGGATATAGCTGGATGGTCTCCACTGGCGTACCGCAAATCGAGGATCGCATAAACAAAAACACGGCCGTGGTCATATTGCTCGGCATTAACGATGAGCTCAACAGCTACAACTGGAATCGCTACATCTCCTACATCAACAGCAAGGCGAACGCATGGGTCAAACGGGGAGCCGCCGTTTACTATTCGTCCATTACGCCCGTGGGAATGCACACGGGAATCGACTCGGATGGCTATAACTCCAACAAGGGCGACATCTCGCGATGGAACGCCGCCATGCGAGCGGGACTCTCGCCAAACGTCACGTACCTCGACACCTTTAACGCCATTATCAACAACTATAGAACTGTCGACGGTCTGCACTATAACAACGAAACGTCACGTCGCCTGTATAACTACGTTAGGAACAACGTCTGCTAGGGCCCTACGGTCGCATACACTCTGAATTAGGTTAGGGGCAGGCCCCAAGTTGTTTTGCAAAACAACTTGGGGCCTGCCCCTAACCCACGGTCGTCTGCGGTCTCCCGCGCTACTCCTCGACCTTCTCGAACATGTCGGGACCAACGCCGCAAACTTCGCACACGAAGTCCTCGGGCAGCTCAGGCGTGTCGACCTCGACTTCCCATCCACAAACGGTGCACACAAACTTGTACGTCTGATCGGCCATAACGGCCCCCTCTCTCTTCCTATGCGGACTCTATGCCCGCTCCTACGTTGTAGCTTACCATCTTTTTGGTCTGCCATCCTAGTCTTTGGCGACAAACGAAGAAGCTTTAGGTGGCGTCTTGCCTTTGAGCACCGAATGGTAGTAGGCGTACGTCATGGGAGTCTCGTCAGAGATGTTTTGGGCATCCACAACCTTGCCAACGAAGATGGTGTGCGTGCCCACGTCCAGCGAGCTCACTACCTCGCAGGCGAGCACGCAAGCGGCATTTTCGGGTGTATACGGATCGCCAAGCTCGGTCGTTTGGCACTCAATACCGTCGAACTTGTTGTAGTCAGCCGAGGTTCTAAAGCCAAAGCGCCCGATGTAGAGCATGTTTGCCGTCTCGGTAATAACCGTAAGCGCAAAGTGACCCGCCTTAGAGATGACGCTCTCGGTGTGGTTTTGCTTGTTTACCACAACCTCAACCTGGAGCGGCTCACTGGTTAGTTGCAGACCCGTGTTTATTATGCAGGCCCCCACGTCCTCCCCGTCTTTTGCCGAGACCACATAGAGACCCGACTGGAACTTGTACATCGCAGTTACATCCATTCTTCCTCCTTTCTGCAAGCGACCAACAATGGCCGCCTTTGCCTTTTGCGCAGCCTAGCGGCTCCGTGCCTTAAGCGCGCGCTCAATCTCGCGATCCGAGTCGCGTTTTGCCATGGTCGCGCGCTTGTCATACAGCTTCTTTCCGCGTGCGAGCGCCACGATTACCTTAACACGATTGTGCTCATCGAAGTACAGTTCAAGGGGTACGAGGGCAACTCCCTTTACGCGAAGCTTTCCGTCCAGGTAGTTAATCTGTCGCCTGTGCAACAGGAGCTTGCGCCTTCGATCGGGGTCCACGTTCCACACGCCTCCATGGGAGTACGGACGAATGTGAACGCCCGAGAGCCAGGCCTCACCACCACGAATCAGGCAGAACGAGTCCGTAATGTTGCAATTGCGCTCACGCAGGCTTCTTACCTCTGTGCCCGTAAGGACAAGACCAGCCTCAAACGTCTCGTCAATAAAATAGGCATGGCGTGCGGAGCGGTTGCGAGCGATCACTTTTTTAGTGGGCTTATTTGGCATGGGAATCAACCTCATCTTCCTCCGCAAGCTCTTTGTCTCCTTCGCGGATAAGCTGCAGCAGCGCCATGGCGGCGGACTCTCCCACCAAATCGCGTGCGCGGACGGTAAGCTCGGTGGCTAGGTAGCGGTCTCCCGCTGCCGCCGCATCCGAGGCGCACATAAGCAGACATATGGCAACCTCCGCATTCGCGCCATCCGGCAAGCCCTCGGCCTCCAGGATCTGAGCCTCCTCTTCGTCGGTCAGAGAATCGGGGTCGCGATCGGTGCCCTCAGCCTGGTTTAGAGCAGCCGCAAGCGCCGGGTCGGGCATATCCAATCGACGTGCCGCGCGCAAGGCAGCAGCAGACGCCGGGGCATTGCCCGATTGTTGGAACCAATTGGAGAAGACCAAGAACGCGCGAGCCAGATGGCGCGCATCGCTCGCTCGGTTGAACACGCTGTATGCCAGTCCCAGGCACTCTTGTACGTTGCCGCTTATCATAAACAGGTCGGCAAGGTCCAGCCTATAGCCACAATCCATGGGGTTCCAACGCACCGCCTGCTTAAGCGCCTCTATGGCATGGTCGTACTCCCCCAAGCGCACGTCCGCCAGGGCTAGGTCTGCGTACAGCCGATCCAGGGGCTCTTCCACGTCGCGCAACTCGCGCGGGTCTTGCTCCACGCGTCTATAGCACAGGCGCTCAAAGATGGTGGGGAAGCTAAACCACTGAACCGTTTCGGTTGTATGGCAGTTTGCATCTACGTATGCCTCGGCATCTTCGGCCAGGCGCAAAAGCAAGTCTCGCGCCGTCTCATCCTGCTCCTCCAGCATGAGCCCCTCCGCTCGGAGGAGCTCCTCTTCAAGCATCGTCTGCATCTAGGGCCTCTTCCTCGTCAAGTATTCTGTTGCCGCATTCATTCTACCGTTACGCATTCAGGCGTTTTGTCTCTTATTCCCTGCGAGCACAAAGTCTATGCGACCTTTGGGTATGTCCACCTCGGCCACGCACACGGCAATTCGCTGCCCTACGCGCCACGTACGTCCGCTTGACTCCCCCGTAAGGCACAGGCGCTTCTGGTCAAACGAGAACCACTCGTCACCCAATGCGCGCACCGGCACAAATCCCTGCACGCACGTATCGTCCAGCATAACGAACATGCCAAAGCGTTCGCAGCCCACGACGATTCCCGAGTAGCTCATGCCAATGCGTCCGGCATAGAGCTCCGCCATCTTTACGTGCTCCGAGGCGCGTGCCGCAGCATCGGCCACGCGCTCGCGCTCCGAGCAGGTGGCGCAGAGCTGTGGCAAGGCACGATCCATCTGGCGCTGCTGCGTCGTTGGCTTGCCACCATACAGCAGAGCCTTAAGCGCTCGATGCACCAGGACATCTGGATAGCGACGTATAGGCGAGGTAAAGTGGCAGTACGCCTTTGCCCCCAAGGCATAATGTCCATCGTTGTGCGGCAAATAGATGGCACGCTTTTGCGCGCGCAGAAGCAGCGTGTTTACCAGATACTCGTTGTTCGTTCCAGCCGCCTTGCTCAGCACCTCCTGAATGGCATGGGGGTCTCCCTCCCCTATGCGACCTGCCTCCTCGTTGCCCACGAGGCTCAGCTCGCGTAGCACCGCCACCACGTCGACAAGGTCTTCGGGAGCAGGACGCTCGTGCACGCGATACGCCGTGGCGACATCGTGCTCAAACAGCATCTTTGCCACGGCCTCGTTTGCCATGAGCATGGCCTCTTCCACTAGGCTCGTCGCACGCGTGCGTCGCCTTACAAGAATGTCCACGGGCTTGCCCTCATCGTCCAAGACGACCTTGGACTCAACCGATGAGAAGTCAATGGAGCCGCGTTGACGCCGTAGCTTCTCGCGCAACCCTGCCACTTCGTCCAACACGGTGAGGGCGGCTGCCACGTCTTCACATGCGTCTTGGGAACACGACAGGCCTCGCGGATCGCAACGACCATCCAAGAACTTGTCGACCTCGTCGTAGCTCAGACGCGCCTGAGAACGGATGGCGCTTGGAAAAGCCTCCGCGCCAATTACGCGACCATTCGCATCGAGTTCCAAGCACACCGTCATGGCCAGGCGATCCTCGTTTGGTCGAAGGGAGCACACGTCATTGCAAAGACGCTCGGGCAACATGGGAATCACGCGGTCCGCCAAGTAGACGGAACAGGTTCGCTGTCGCGCCTCGGCGTCAATCGACGACGACCAGCCTACATAGTTGGTTACGTCGGCAATATGCACATGCACGCTGTAGCCACCATCCGCAAGGCGCCACGCACCAACGGCATCGTCGAAGTCACGCGCATCCGCAGGATCTACGGTAACGCACAGTTCCCCACGCAGGTCACGCCGTAAGTCATCGCCAGACAGAGCGCCTGCGACGTCCGCCACAATGTCCTCTGCCTCGCCCGTCGTCGTTGGCAGGAACTCTGTTGCAAGGCCAAAGGAGGCAATCACGGCCTCTATGTGTACGTCCAGTTCCTCTGCTGAGCCAAGGCGACGGTCGATGGTTGCGACACCCGCGCTTTGTCGGGTGGGATATTCGAGTATGCGCGCCGACACCACGTCACCCTCATGGACGCCCAGTCGAGCGGCACAGCCGTCTTCGGGTAACACAAAGAAGTCGTGGACCAGCCGGGAGTCCAACGGCTTTATCACACCCAGGGGATCTGCAAAGTCATAGGTTCCCAGCAAGGTGTTGCTGGCGCGCTGCAGGACGCCCTGCACGTAGGCCACACGCTCACCTCTGCGACCGTGCATGGGAACCAGGCTAATTTGCACCACGTCGCCATTCATGCCCTCGCGCACGCCACGCCTCGCCACCGCAAAGGTGCCTTCGCTTGTTTGCACCTGCGCCATGCCAGGCCGCAGAATTTGCAATGTTCCCTCGAGCAGCATGCGCTGCTTACGCGGCTTGGGATGCGTCCCCCTTCGCCTGCTTCCGTGATGCGGGCGCTTTCGCGACATGGTCGCCTCCTCTTAAACAAAACCAGCCGCATACGCGGCTGGTCAGCTCTTTACTCCTCGCATGTGCGATCGGGCGGAGCACGCCCGCTACGTTCGCTACACCTTTAGGTAGCGCCTCATGGCAATGGCGGAGCCAAACAGGCCAATGGCTACACCTGCAACGATAAGGATTATGTACACCCTAATCGTTATGCCAGCAGACAGCTCGAACGAAAGGAACTGCAAGCTCTCTGCAAGGCGTGGCTTTAGCATTGACCAACTCACCTGCAGGGCAATGATGGCAAGAATTGCACCAAGGACTGCCTCGATGGCACCTTCTGCCACAAACGGCCCACGAATGAAGCTGTTGGAGGCACCAACCAGACGCATGATGCCAATCTCGCGGCGACGTGCGCTGATGGCCAGGCGAATCGTGTTGTTGATGAACACGAATGCCACGAACACGAGCAGCACGATGATTACCGCGGCACCAATACGAATGTAGTTGGTTACGCTAAACAGACGGTCGACCGTCTCCTTGCCGTACTTGACCGAGCTCGTGACGTTGTCTGCGTCGTCGGCAATGGCCGCAAACTCGGAGTCGGCGATGATCCTGTTCGCGACGCCTTCCACTGCGCGCGGATCCTTTGTCTTGATAACAAGTGATGCGGGCACGGGGTTTTGTCCGTCAAGGGCATCCACGGCGTCCTCGGCGTTGCGATTGGACATGGTCTCCCTGTACTCCTGCAGCGCCTCCTCCTTGCTCTTGTATGTTGCGGACTCTACCTCGTCCCAGGCAGCCACCTTTGTGCGATAGGCATCCACGGCGGCCTTGTCGGCCCCGTCGTTAAGAAACGCCTGAATCATGACGCGGTCCTCAACGCTGCCCACCAGGTTGTTGACCAGGTTTGAACCAAGCGTAAATACGCCAATTACGAAAAGCGAAAGGAAGATGGTAACCACGGCGCCAAGGCACGTAGACCAGTTCCTGCGAATGTGCGTCCCTGCCTCGCGCAGGGAATATCCAAGGTTAGAGGGCATCATAGAAACCATAGCCTCCTCTCTCTTGGTCGCGCACCACATGGCCTGCCTCCAGGGCAACCACGCGACGGTGCATTGCGTCAACCATCTCTCGGTCGTGCGTGGCCATAACCACGGTGGTGCCGGTACGGTTAATGCGGTCCAAGAGCTTCATGATGCCCAGCGAGATTGCTGGGTCCAGGTTACCCGTAGGCTCGTCGCACACCAGCAGGGGCGGGCGATTTACCATGGCGCGCGCAACCGAGACGCGCTGCTGCTCTCCACCGGAGAGCTGGTCGGGGTAGTTATCCATCTTCTCGGCAAGACCTACCAGACGCAGCACCTCAGGCACCTGGGTCTTTACCACGGAGCGCGGCTTGCCAATGCACTCAAGCGCGAAAGCCACGTTACCGTAGACAGTCTTGTCGGGAAGTAGCTTGAAGTCCTGATACACCGTGCCGATTTGGCGACGGAGGTACGGGACCTTCCAGTTGCGCATCTTGGTGAGGTTCTGTCCAGCAACAAGCACCTCGCCCTTGGTTGCGCGTAGCTCACGGGTAAGCAGGCGCAGGAAGGTGGATTTGCCGGATCCGGAGTGCCCTACTACAAACACAAACTCACCCGGATAGATGTCCAGGGTAACGTCGTCGAGTGCGGGCTTGTTGGGCTGGGCCGGATAGATCATGGTTACGTTTTTGAGCGAAATGGTTGGAGTGCCGGTATGCGGAACAACCGCACCCTCGCCCGTCAAAGAGGCATAGAGACTCTTTGAGGACTGGCCATCCGACGAGCCTTGAGCAGCCTCATCGGTTGGCGCAAGGTCCGTACTGGCCGTTACGACCTGTACGGGAGCGACGTCACTCTGCTGACGAACGTTGGTGACGTCGGGCACATCTGCCATTCCCTGTCGCTCGTTGTTGCGAAAGTGGTTAGGCACAACAGCTCCTTTTCTGTATTCGCATGTGCAGACAGATGAACAAATGTTAGCAGAGAGAGAAGAACCCCAGCATAAAGGCACTGTATTCTCTACAGATAGAACAAAGCAAAATAACGGCTTCTACATAACTCGCGATTATTGGCCGTAAATTGGGAACAGGCCCCAATTTAGGGTTGGCTAGTCTGCGTTCGCCGCCCAGCGATGATAGGCTGCGACGAACTGATCTAGGTCTCCATCGCGCAACACGGCATCGGTGTTGCCGGTTTCCTCCCCGGTACGCGTGTCCTTTACCAGCTGGAAGGGATAGAGGACGTAGTTGCGAATCTGGTTGCCCCACGAGATGTCGTGCTTGGGGCCTCGCAGCTCGTCCAGCTCCGCCTCACGTTTCTGGCGCTCCAGCTCAAAGAGCTTGGAACGTAGCACGCCCATTGCAAAGGCCTTGTTCTGGAGCTGGCTACGCTCGTTTTGGCAGGTGACCACGATTCCCGTGGGAAGATGGGTAATGCGCACCGCCGAGTCGGTGGTGTTGACACCTTGCCCACCGTGACCAGACGCGTGAAACACGTCTATCCGCAGGTCCTCTTGATTGATTTCCACCTCAATGTCGTCGGGTAGCACCGGAAGCACCTCGACGCCGGCAAAGGTGGTCTGACGTCGCTTTTTTGCGTCCGTCGGAGAGATGCGCACCAGGCGATGAACGCCCTGCTCGGAGCGAAGCATTCCATAGGCGTTCTTGCCCGACACCGTAAACGTGGCGCGGTCGATGCCTATGACCTCAGCGGCAGGCGCATCGCCCACGTCCACCTTCCAACCGCGACGCGCACAGTAGGCAAGATACATCTTGAACAGCATCTCGCACCAGTCCTGCGCCTCCAGTCCTCCCTGACCAGGAGTTATGGTTACGATTGCGTCGCCGTGATCGAACTCGTCCACGAACCAGCTGCTCAGCTCAAGCTCGTTAAGATCGCGCTCGAGCTGACGAGCGAGGGCCTGAGACTCCGCCAACAGGTCGTCGTCACCCGTCTCGCGTCCCAGCTCAAGCGCAACGACGGCGTCGTCGTATGCCTGTCGGACCGAAGCCGCACTCGCGACGTCCTCCTTGGCGCGCGTAAGCTGTTCCATGACCTCGCGTGCACCATCGGCATCGTCCCAAAAGCCAGGCTTGGCCGATTCCTCCTCCAGCCGCGCGATCTCCTCCTCACGCTCCTCCACGTGGAGGTAGGCAAGGACCTCCTCCACGCGTGCGCCAAGGCTATCCAGATCGTACGACTCGCCTTCGGCCATACTAGCTTCTCCGGCCGTGGCAGTTCTTAAACTTCTTGCCGCTACCACAGGGGCACGGGTCGTTTCGTCCGACGCCCGCGTACGGGTCGTTGCTGTCTGCCTTGCGGTATGGGGTGCGTTTTGCCTGGTCGGGCGCAGTTTCCACCTCGGTAAAGCTGCGCATGGGCGCAACGGTCTTCGGAGGCGTCTTGTAGTTCTTCGCAGCGCGCTGATCGCCGTCCACCTCGGCCGGCCCGGAGTACTGGGCGCCCTTGAGCTCTTCGGGCTCTTCCTCCTCCTGACGTGCTGAGGCAGCACGACGCATAGGTGCGCCCTGAACCTCAATGCGCAGAATGGTGCGCAGGAAGTCCTCGTACATGGTGTTTACGAGCAGCGAGAAGGCCGCAAAGGCCTCGCTCTTGTACTCCACCAGCGGGTCGCGCTGACCAAAACCGCGCAGGCCGATGCCTGTCTTCAGATACTCCATCTCCTGCAGGTAGGCCATCCAGCGTGTGTCAATGACGCGAAGCATAACCTGCGTAGAGAGCTCGTGCATTATCTCGTCGCCGATGTTTTTGCTCTTCTCGGCATAGCAGTTGCGCACGAACTCCTCAACGCGGTCGGAAATCTCCGCCGTCTCGTCCTCCAGAGAGAACTCGGGCAGACCCTCGCTCTTGCCTGTGAGCGATATGATCCACTTCTTCAGGCCCTCGATATCCCACTCTTCCGGATCCACGTCCTCCGGGCAGTACTCTGTGACCTTGTACCATACGGTGTCCGAGGTGACCTCGTTCACGTGCTCGGTGAGGTCCTTGCCGTCCAGGATCTTGTTGCGCTCCTCGTATATAACGCGGCGCTGCTTGTTCATTACGTCGTCGTACTCAAGAACGTTCTTACGCATGGCAAAGTTGATTTCCTCGACCTTGCGCTGTGCGCCCTCAACGGCCTTGGTGACCATCTTCGCCTGGATGGGCATGTCCTCGGGCATGTCGTAGCGCTCCATCATGGCGGCAATGCGATCCATGCGGTCGCCACCGAACAGGCGCATGAGGTCGTCTTCCAGCGAGAGGTAGAACTGCGTCGCGCCGGGATCGCCCTGACGTCCGGAACGTCCACGCAGCTGGTTGTCAATACGGCGGCTCTCGTGGCGCTCGGTACCAATTACGCACAGACCGCCAGCGTCGAGCACGTGCTTACGCTCTTCCTCGCAAATGGCATCTGCCCGCTTGCGCGCTTCGAGCTTCTGCTCCTCGCTCGCCTCGTTCGGGTCGATGCCCGCCTCGGAGAGGAAGTCAGTTGCCATTACCTGTGCGTTGCCTCCCAGCAGGATGTCGGTACCACGGCCCGCCATGTTGGTTGCGATGGTAACCGCGCCCTCACGGCCTGCCTGCGCCACGATTTGCGCCTCACGCTCATGGTACTTTGCGTTAAGGACGCTGTGCCTAATGCCACGCTTGGAGAGCAGGCGCGAAAGCTTCTCGGAGTTCTCGATGGACACGGTACCCACCAGGCACGGCTGACCCTTGGCATGGCGCTCCGTAATGTCGTCTGCCACGGCGTTGAACTTGGCGTCGATGGTGCGGTACACCAAGTCGTCGTTGTCCTTACGAATAACGGGCCTGTTGGGCGGAATGACCTGCACAGGCAGGTTGTAGATCTCGCGGAACTCGGCATCCTCGGTCATAGCCGTACCCGTCATGCCGGCAAGCTTGTCGTACAGACGGAAGTAGTTCTGCAGGGTAATCGTGGCGAGCGTCTGGTTTTCCTCGCGAACGAGCACGCCCTCTTTTGCCTCAATTGCCTGGTGCAGGCCTTCCGAGTACCGTCTGCCTTCCATAATGCGGCCGGTAAACTCGTCGACGATCTTTACCTCGCCGTCGATGACGGCATACTGCTGGTCGCGGTGGAACATGTACTCAGCCTTAAGCGCCTGCTGCAGGTGGTTTACGAGCGCGCCCGAAAGGTCGCCGTAGATGTCCTCCACGCCCAGCTTGCGCTCGATCTTCTCCAGGCCCTTCTCGGTGGCGGCAATGGTGTGCTTTGCCTCGTCCATCTCGTAGTCTTCGTCAGCGACGAGTCCGCGCACGGCCTCCGCAAAGTCTTGGTAGGTGGTGGCCGACTTGGTTCCCGCGCCACTGATGATGAGCGGCGTTCGGGCCTCGTCTATGAGGATGGAGTCAACCTCATCCACGATGGCATAGTGATGTCCGCGCTGCACGCGCATGTTTGCCCTGGTGACCATGTTGTCGCGCAGGTAGTCAAAGCCGAACTCCGAGTTGGTGCCATACGTTACGTCGGCAGCATAGGCAGGCTTCTTGTCATACAGCTTCATGCCGTTTTGCAGCAGGCCCACGTCCATGCCCATGAAGTGGTAGATCATGCCCATCCACTCGCTGTCGCGCTTTGCGAGATAGTCGTTTACCGTAACGATGTGCACGCCCTTGCCGCTGATGGCGTTAAGATAGCCGGCCAGCGTGGAGACAAGCGTCTTACCCTCGCCCGTCTTCATCTCGGCGATGGTGCCACGGTGAAGCGCAATGCCGCCTATGAGCTGTACGTCAAAGTGACGTTGCCCAATGGTGCGCTGTGACGCCTCGCGCATGGCGGCAAAGGCCTCGGGCAAGATGTCGTCTAAGCTCTCGCCGTTCTCGTGCCGCTCGCGAAAACGCGCGGTTTGGCCGCGCAGCTCCGCGTCATCCATCTTTTTAAACTGTGGCTCCAAGTCATTGACTTGGTCTGCAATCTTGCGAAACTCCTTGAGCTGCTTGTCGGAACCCAAGGAGAGTAGTTTAGAGAAAAAACTTGGCATGTTTATCCCTTCG
Source organism: uncultured Coriobacteriaceae bacterium (assembly GCA_902803315.1). Classification (GTDB taxonomy): domain Bacteria; phylum Actinomycetota; class Coriobacteriia; order Coriobacteriales; family Atopobiaceae; genus RUG440. Next base: position 4,130 of record CADCPM010000058.1, on the reverse strand, counting down.
TTCTTTGGTCGGGACATACGTTTCCTTAGTACAACATTTTCCAATGTATCAGGTTATGCGCCATACGCCACAAAAAAGCTCTTCCACCATGGAATAACCAACCCATGACGCCTAAGACCAGAAGTGAACGTCCTGCCGAATGACAGCAACTCAGCCCGATTCGCTCCTCGTCTCTTTTCCGTTGCCCTCGTCGAAGCTAAACGAGAGCTGGGCGGGATGCGACTCTGCCTCTCCAAGCACGTGGACCTTGGGCTGTGAGCCAGAAGAAGGTCGCCTTCGTATCCTTGTGCCCGAGGGAGTGTCGCACAGAACGCTATCCACAAGCTCGCGCAGGTGGCGCGAGGGCGGTCTTTTGGTTAAGTCCACGACCTTGCCCACAAACCGTTCGTAGCGGCGCTCGGCCTCTATGTGCCTCCCGGTGGCGCATAGCGTTATTACAAGCATGCGAATGGCATCCTCGCGCAATTCGTCGGCGTCTTGCGCCTTTCGCGCGAATCGACATGCAAGAGACTTCATGCCCAGGTTAGAAGCTGCCATAGCCCCAGCCAGCATGGCGTCTGCGTAGAGTTCCTTCAGCTGCAGGGCACGCGCGGAGATGATTCCCACGCCATCCGTTGGTGGAACGAAAAGGTCCCCTCGATACAATTCCTCCACCTCGCGACAGAGGGTCACCGCCTGCCGATCCACGCCCTCCATGTCGATGAGCTTGCGCGCCCGTTCCTCGAACAAATCCACGTCGCATCCCACAAGCGCCGTGTTAAGCGCAACGGTACCAGCGCCTTTGTTCGCAACGATCAGGCTCGAGCCCTCCTTGCTGCCCAACGCGGCGCAAAGCTCCGAACGCAAAACGCTCGTTGCGGAATAGAGGCACTTGTTTGCCGTGGGGTAGTCGTACGTTTGCCACACGCTCTCCATGATGGTATAGCGCTTCGCCACGTGTCCAGGCACAGCGGCCAGCAACGCCAGAAGGGCCTTTCCCTTCCTGCGGTCCAGGCGATTGATCGGAACGACGTTGCCACCGGCATATACTTCAAAGCCTCCCAACATGCGCACCTCCACTGGGCTGCCCTCACGGACGCCCTGCGAAACCTCCTCGTTTGTCACGATGCTCTGCACGCCCACATGCCGTGACAAACCCCTGGAAGTCCTGTTCATACTGGAATCGATCTCGGTCGACGCACGGAGTACGGAATTTGACCATGCGAAGGGCAGCGTCTTCATAAACCTATGCGATACGGCATTGCAGTCGCTGCACAGAACATTCGCGACCCAGTATGCGTCACGAGGACAAACCGGGCTCGACCACGTGCCCCGAGCCGCCGCAGACGTCGAATCTCCCTCGGTCGTAAGAGCGATAACCAGTGCCTCGACGAGCTTGTCCACACCCCTAGACACACCCTTGCAAGTCTTGATCTCACTACTGAGCACACGCTCGCCAAGCTGCGAACGCACCGCGATGTCCAGCAGGTGCGACACCGACCTTAATTCCTTGGCACCCACCTCTTCGAAAAGCCTCTCAGCCTGCTCAAAACGCACGTGACCTCGCGTAAGCGCGCCCACCCTTAAATCAGACACTGCCGAGGCAACAAGAAAGACTCCTCTGAGGACCGTGTTTTTGGAACGTGCCGCCCGCTGAACATGCGCCTCAAACGTCTCGCGCACGGCAGCCTTACCTCCGAGCAGGCTCCCCATAGCCAAGGAGGCGTCCAGCAGAGAAAGGCATTGGGTCAGCCCGGATCGCTCAAAGAACTCTCTGGCCGCATCCAACGCCTCCATATCAAGCGGTCCGGGCACGACTCCCACCAACAGGGAACAGAGCGCGTAGTCCACCGTCACCATCGCCGCAGACACGCTCGCACCCTCAAACCGCAGGGGACAGGCCAGCAGAAGGTCATACGCCTCTTCCAACCGTCCGTGCAACATAAGGAACAGGGCCTTCGCATGCGTTGCGAGCGCCTCTGCAAGAGGGTCGCCCTGCTCTTGGGGCAACAGCTTCCCGATTTCCTCGTCAAGGCGTTGTCCACGCAAAAGCGCGCGACATCGAAGCGCAAGCGCCACAATGCGCGCATTTATGCCATGCGGGATAGGAAGCAATGCCCTTGCGACTGTAGAGTCCTCCCCAATTCCCAGCGCGGCAAGCATGCAAGAGGTCTCGCCAAACCCATCTAGATGCCTTAGCCCAAGGCTACATGCCGTTTCCAGGGCATCTGCGGCAACGCTCACCTCACCTGCGTCAATCATGCGCATGCCCCACGCAAGCCCAATCATGCACTTCTTGGTCGCATCCGAACACATGAGGCTCACAATCGCGGCACGCGCGAAGTCGCCGCGCGACGCCAGCACATCGCAAGCATGCGCAACAAGCGTCGGCCACGAATGAACCAAATTGCAGAGCGCCGAATACGCGACGTTCAGACACTCTATGGAATGCCCGCCTGCGCAGTAAAACGTGTTTGCGGCAATGTCGACCCCCAGGAATGGCTCATCGCGCGCAGCCGCACGCCACAGGGCCTCATCCAAGTCGCTCACAACTTTGCGGACTTCCTCCTTGCTGCCGCTGCCCAAGAGCATGAGCGCACAGCGCAGGCGCTTTTCCTCATCCATCATCTGCGGTCGGTCCATCGACTCAACCATGCTCACATAGGATTCCTGATAGCTCAAATCCATGGGAATGGCGCGCAGGTCCACGGACCCCATCTTTGCAAGTGTGGACACGAGCAGTGGAACCCCAAGTGCATACAAGTCATATCGCTCGGCCGCCTTTACGTCTAACGGTCGAGGTACGCGCAGGTCGCACGCCCATTTGCACTGTGCCTCACCAAGTCGCTCAACCAGCGTCTCGCCTTCAGGTAGCATCGCCAGAGCAATCGAGCTTCCTTCTCCAAGCATGCGACGTAGCAGCAGCACAACGCGCTCCACATCGCACTCATCGCCTACGGCAAGGTTGTCGAGGGCCACAAAAGGTCTCGTCTCATTATCGAGGCTTCCACGAGCGCTAGACGCCGCCCAGCGTGCGATTTGACGTATCTTTTTTGGAAGTTCATCAGGGAATACGCCAGCGAGGTCGATATAGCGAGCAACCGCTCCTTTGGCCAAGCGTCGAAGCACCATTTGAGACAGCATTGCCGTTTTGCCCATTCCTGGCCCAGCGCAAAGAATAGACAGCCTTGGCTCATCCGCTTCCACACTGTCCCCGAACCAGATCTTGCTCGAGTCGGTATGAATCTCAACTGGTAGATGTTCCTCTTCCTCAAATAACGGCATATTCGCATTGTTCTCGTCTTCTGACATAGCGTCTCCCCACTAGGCATTCAAGCAAGTGTTTTCACGCTATCAGCACGATATTATTTACGTGAGAATATCTACGAATGCTCGCGCACTCAGTCAGTAAGTTATGCGCAATATCGCGTTTTACGTTGTCAAACGTCTGCACGGCTTGGTTGTACATTTGACTATTTATGTTGTTAAGTATTGTGTTTTAGGATATTGTCCAAGCTATATGCAAATATGCGGATTCTTACGAAGTTATATGCGCTAAACCGTACTCAGCAAATTGTGTATGCAAATCTATGTTTCATTAATAGCTGTTTTCCGTTGAGACAATAATTATTAAGTGGCAATAGCCAACGCAATTCCATTTGTGGCAAAATGAACGCATGTATTAGCTCCCATACAAGAGAGGATCTACCATGCGTATGCCTAGTAAAAAGCTCATTGTTGCCGCAGGTCTCACTGGAGTTCTTGGTCTTGGCGCCGTAGGCTGCTCGTTCTCGACCTCAACCGAGACGACCACCACTACGTCAGACGGCTCGACAAAGACCGAGACGACCACCACGACTACCGACCAAAACGGCACTACCACCGAGAAGACCACCACGACCACTTCTAGCGATTCCTCCTCTTCGGAGTAATAAGCGAGTCCTTCTGTTTATAAGAACAATGCCCCCGGCGTTCCTTTTAACGCCGGGGGCATTGTTCTCTGATTCACTCATAAAAAAACCCCATCATCCGCGCAACACGAATGATGGGGCAGATACCATCCCACGCAAAATGCCCTCCGTTGGTCAGCGACGTCCTGCTCTCCCACGGGCTTACCCCGCAGTACCATCGGCGCTCGGGGGCTTAACTTC
>CADCPM010000057.1 GCA_902803315.1 uncultured Coriobacteriaceae bacterium | reverse complement strand
GCCGATGCCCGAGCTCGCGCCGGTGATGATGACGACCTTGCCCTCGACGTTGTTCATGGTGATTGCCTCCCGTGGTCCGCTTCCTGTTGGTCTGATCCCATTCTCGCAGCTCGGGGGCGGCATGTACAATGCGCGGATCGCCACCCTCCATGCGTCGGATGCATAGCGCCGGGGATGGTTCCGCCTATGGAGTAGAGTTCCCCGTCGTCACCCGTTACGACGGCGCGGAACAGCCAGTCGAGGAATCCCTGGCGAACCTCCTCCTTCTCGCCGATTCGCGCATCGTCAGCGAGCGTGACCCTTGGGTTTTCGATCTTCATCCAATTGCTTTTTTCGTTTGCTGCCAATTATGCGCGTATAGTATCCAAGGCCGCTTATCAACAATGTGTTTTGGCTGTGTAAGACGTAACCCTTGCGCCCGCGCAATCGTTACAGTAATCTCATTCAGTTTGAAAAAATCAGGACACGGCCATGCGTCGGTGCGTATTAATAATTGGAATGTACGAATGTGGCATGCGGCGAAGGGAGGCGTCCATGGTTTACTACACAGCCGTTATGGCGATAACTTGGATGGCGCTTGCCGTCCTGGCCGAGCTTGTGTGCGAGAACAACCGCATGAGCGTCGACAGGCGCGGGCTCTGCTACGCGGAATTCGCACTCATTGGGGCTTCGGCGCTGGCGGAATGCCTAAGCGTGGTGCTGGGCGATGTGCCGGGAATGCCCGGTTGGCCCATCCTTGCGGCCAAGTGGGCCGACTATGTTCTTACGCCCTTGGCATGCGGGGCTATTGCCTGGCAGCTAAGGATTCACAATCGCTGGGAGAAGGTGCTCAACGCCCTCATAGTATTCAACGTCGTCTTTCAGACCATTGCCTTTGCCATGGGGCGCATGATCATCCTCGACGCGAACAACCACTACACATACGGCGACCTGCACATCGTGTACGTGGCAGTGCTTCTGGCGGTGATTGCCATCCTTGCGATTCAGTTCGTTATCTACGGTCGGTCCTTCAGCAAGCAGAATCGCGGGTCGCTCTATCTTACCCTGGCCCTTGCGGTTACCGGCGTCGCGATGCAGGAGCTCCTTGGCGGGGAGGCGCGGGTGGCCTATCTCTCGCTTACCCTTTGCGCGGCGTTTCTGTACATACGAAACGGCGAGTTCTTCCAGCTTGCGCAAGACAAGAACATGGAGGAGCAGCGCGCGCTGCTCATGGTGGACGACCTCACGGGCATAGGGAGCCGCCGCGCGTACTCCGACGAACTCAAGGGTTTTGACGAGCAGGGCATGCCTGCCGACCTCGCCGTCTTTTGCATGGACGTCAACGGGCTCAAGGAGACCAACGACACCTTGGGACACGTCGCCGGTGACGAGCTCATACGCGCTGCCGCGGCCTGCGTGAGGGACGTCTTTGCCTCCTTTGGCAACTGCTACCGCACCGGAGGGGACGAGTTCGTCGTGCTCGCCCACATGGACAAGGCACAGGCAGACGAGGCGCTCGCCGAGCTCGAGCGTAGGGCGAAGGCGTGGCGGGGCCACGATGGCGTGGAGTTGAACTTCGCCAGCGGCTATGCGCTCGCCGCCGATTGGCCCGATGCGACGCCCGAGGGACTCGTGATGCGGGCCGATCACGCGATGTACGAGGCGAAGGAGGCCTACTACCGGCAGGAGGGAAGGGACCGCCGAAGGAGGAGATAGGCCCCGGCGCCTCTTGAGGGACGCGGGGCCTCATGGGGTCGTATTGAGGTCAGTCGCCCTCTATCCCTGCGACTCGCGTTCCAGGAGGTAGCGCGACGACTGCTCGCTTACACCAGAGGCGAAGAGCTCGAACTGGGGGATCGCCTCGGAGATGGGTCGTGGCGTAAGGCTGATCCAGCGAGCCGCCATGCCGACGATGGCCCATGCCGCATAGGCGCAACGCAGTCTGTGCTCTTGGCTTCCGTCCCGCTCGCCAAAGCGCAGCGCCGCCTCCATGAACGCCTCCTCGATGCCCTCCGAGAGGCATTTGGTGAGCGATCCGTCGTCTGAGGGCAGGAGGGCGCGTAGCGTTTCCTCGTGTCGGGCCACGGCACCGAGTACCGACGAGCTGAACGAGTCGTCTTCGCCCGTAAGCGACCTTCGCTCGGCGGAGGCGAGGCTCTCGGTGCGTATGTCTTCCACCAGCTCGTCCACGAGCGCGGCATAGAGTCCTTGTACGCCCGTATGGTGCAGGTAGAAGGCATTGCGGCTTATTCCAGCGCGCGGCAGATGGCGGTGGCGGTTACAGATGCGATCGGACCCTCGGACACGAGGCCCAAAAACGCGGACCGAATGGACGCCTCCGTGCGCAAGTAGCGCATGTCGTCGGTTTTTGCCATGGGGTGCCTCTCCGTTTGGTTCCCGCGTTGCGTCTGCCTTGCCGATGCGCGTTTCAGCACGCGGCAATTTGCCAATTGACCTTGCTGCGTTACAAATGTACCTTACTTCGTAGGGTTTGGGCAGTCAAAGGATGGTGCTATGAATACGCAGGTAATCGTCGGGCTCCTACTGCCGTTTGTGGGAACCTCCCTGGGTGCGGCAACGGTCTTCTTGCTAAAGGACTCAATATCTAAGGGCTTGCAACGCGTGCTCACGGGATTTGCGGCCGGCGTGATGGTCGCTGCATCCTTTTGGAGCCTGCTCAACCCTGCGCTCGAGGGTTCGGCGCACATGGGAAAGCTCTCGTTCGTCCCGGCGGCGGTCGGCTTCCTTGTGGGTATGGGCTTCTTGCTCATATTGGACGAAATCACGCCGCACATGCACATGGACCAAGGGGAGGAGGGTCCCTCGAGCAGCCTCAAACGCACGACAAAGCTCATCCTTGCCGTAACGCTGCACAACATTCCCGAGGGCATGGCTGTGGGCGTCGTGTATGCCAACTTGCTGGCGGGCGACGGCCTCGTGAGCGCCGCGGGGGCATTGGTTTTGTCCGCGGGAATTGCCATACAGAACTTCCCCGAGGGTGCCATCGTGTCCATGCCGCTGCGTGCCGAGGGAATGAGCAAGGGCAAGACCTTCCTGTACGGCGTCCTTTCGGGTGCGGTGGAGCCGGTCGCCGCGTTCGTTACTATCCTCGCCTCGAGCCTGGTGTCGTCGCTTCTGCCGTACCTGCTTGCCTTTGCGGCGGGTGCCATGTTCTATGTGGTCGTTGAGGAGCTCATACCCGAGATGAGCGAGGGCGAGCACTCCAATGCTGGCACAGTGGCGTTTAGCATTGGCTTCGTGCTCATGATGGTGCTTGACGTCGCGCTTGGGTAGCGCGGTCGTTCGCACATCCCGTCTGTCGGTATGGGACAAAGCAGCTCGGACTGCAACTTAAGTGACAGACTTGCCATTCATCGGCTCGTCTGGGCCCGTTTCGCGAGGCTCGTTTTCGAAGTATTCAGAAAGCTGTAAAATTAATGGGAAATGAATCGAGTCAAAAGTCTAAAAACCTGGGCTTTTATATTTTTGAACACATTCATTTCCCCTTAGGTAAAATATGCAATGGGAAATGAATGACCTCAAATTTTACGAATCCTGGGCTTTTGCAATTTTGAACAGATTCATTTCCCATTAAATTATAATAAAAAAGCATGTACGCTATACCAGTCCGTCAATCTGCGAACGTGCGGACACCGTTAATGGCCAAAACTACCATAGCTAATAACGTAGCGGATATAAAAAGGCACCTCGCTGGGGGAACGAGGTGCCTAACAGGCGTCGGTGAGGGAGTGAGAGGGGAGAGGTCCTCTATATAATCCGCGCCCGGTGCCGGGGGCCATTGCGCTGGTCCGTTTCCTGACAAAGGAACTATAGCATAAGTTAACCAGAGTAAACAAGTAAAAGTTAGCCAATGCTGACTTTATGGAGGAATGGTGATTGCCGTCCACACCCCGAGCTCGCCCGGCCCGCAAGCGGCGACTCACGAAGTGAGCGAGCGAAGCGAGCGCGGAGCCGCATGCGGGCCTGGCGAAGGCGCGGGGGCCTGAACAGTAACGGGATGGTGATTGCCGCGAACGATTTACTCTTGTGCCTTGAGTGCGAGCGAAAGCGGCACCTTGCGAATACGACGGACGTGAAGCGCGGCAACCGCCACGTAGGCGACCATCCCAACGACGACGAGGAGCGCCAGGCGATCGGGCGGTATGTTGATGGGGAAGTTGCCCGCATAGCGACTAAAGACCACCTTAAGGAGTCCGGTAAGCAGCGCGATGATAAGCGGAATGCTCGCGAGTAGGCTAAAGAGCACAAAGAGCGTGATGGGATGGATGTAGAGGCCGTTGACCTCACCGCTGTGATAGCGAAATACCTTCATATAGCTGATGGAGCGTGCGCTTCGATCGATGACCGTCTTGGTGAGTAGGTAGAGCAGGATGAGATAGATGGGCACTGCCATAAGCATCATCATGGTCATTATGTTTCCCATGGACTCCTGCATCTGGTTGCTGATCTCGTCCATGTCCTCGGGAACGATGCTCGTCGCTACGTAGCGGTCGTCGAGCGCCAGCTCCTCTGTGCTTGCATACGCATTAAAGAAGTCGGCGTCATTGCCAAACAGCCGGTTGAAGTCGTCGATGCTCATGTATAGGTTTGTATCGGCTGCGTTTGAAGTCTCCTGCGCGATCGTTACCTCGTACTCGTTGCCTTCCCGGCGGTTGACCATGGTAACGGGAGCGTCTACCTGCGACTTTGTCTTCTCCGTTAGGCCACGACCAGCCACTATGGTACCGTTTGCCACGGGGACGCTCGTCCAGTAGGCGCTGTTCGGTTGGATGCCGTATACCGTAACCTCTTCGTACTCACCGCCAAACGCGCGTTCGATCTCCACGGTGGCCATGGCGTACTTCTCTGCCTGTGCAATGGTGGCGGAACTGTTTGCCTGCGTGTTTACCACATGGGCGTCTTCGTCGATGTCCGCTGCAAGGCGCAGGTCGTCCAGGAGGTCGCGATCCATGGCACGCACGAGGTCGACGTCTTTCTGCGTTGCCTCGTCAAGATCCGTGAGCAGCTCGAGGTCTTCCTTGGTCTGTCCCTCTGCCTTTGTGAGAAGCTCGAGGTCGGCGCGCGTCTTGTCGTCGAGATTGGATATGAGCTCGAGGTCGGCGCGGGCCTGCTCGTTTGCGTCCGCGATGGTTTGCAGGTCGTCACGTGTCTGCGAGTCCATGTTGGCCACGATTTGCATGTCACTCTGCGTCTGCTCGTCTAGGTTGGCGGCAACTTCCATGTCGGAGCGGGTCTGTTCGTCAATGTTTGCGGCAAGTTGGAGGTCTGCGAGAGTCTGTTCGTCCGCATTGGCCATCGTCTGCATGTCGGCCATGGTCTGCCCGTCCATTTCGGCGACGATCTGCATGTCGGCCTTGGTCTGCCCGTCCACCGTGGCCATGAGCGCCATGTCGGCCTTCGTCTGTTCGTCTATGGTTGCGGCGAGCGCCAGGTCGGCCTTGGTCTGCCCGTCGACTGCCGCCATGAGCTTCATGTCGCTCTGCGTCTGCTCGTCAATGGTGGCGACAAGTGCGATGTCGGCGTGCGTCTGCTCGTCCATTGCCGCGACGAGCGCCAAGTCCGCCTTGGTGGCATCGTCTGCCCTTGCCAGCAGCGCAGCGTCCTCTTGGGTGCCCGTGCCTGCTGCCATGCGTTGAGCTGCGGCAACGAGCTCCGGTTGCGCCTGAAGCCGCTGCGCCGCGGCCACGACGTCCTGCTTTTCCTGAAGTCGCTGCGCTGCGGCCACAATATCCTGCTTGTCCTGAAGCCGCTGTGCCGCGGCCACCACGTCTTGCTTGCCTTGTAACCGTTGTGCCGCAGCCACCACATCCTGCTTGCCCTGTAGTCGTTGCGCGGCAGCCACCAGATCCTGCTTGTCCGCAAGCCGTTGCGCCGCGTCCACGACGTTCTGTTTGTCCTGCAGGCGCTGCGCCGCCTCGACCAGGCTTTGCTTGGAAAGTAACCTCTGCATGGCGTCGACAAGTCCCCGTTTGGATTCGAGCCGTTCGGCAGCGCCTACCAGCTCCTGCTTGGACTCGAGCCTTTCTGCCGCATCCATAAGCTCCTTGTTGTTGCGCAGGCGCCTGATGGCATCCATGAGGTCTGGCTTTGCTTGCAGTCGATCGACGGCGTCCATGAGCTCGGTGTTGTCTTGCAGCCGCTTGAGGGCATCTGCGAGGGGCTTGTTGTCTTGCAGTCGCTCAAGCGCGTCGATCGCCGGACGGTTTGCGTCCATGCGCTCCTTGTTCTGCGCGAGGCGCAGTACGGCGGCGTAGGCAGCACGCTCCTCGTCGGTGCCCTCGAGCTCTAGGGGAGTCTTGAGCACGTATTGGTGAGGTGCGGCCACAGTCTCGCGCAGAGCCTTGGCATAGTTTTCTACCACGGGAAGCATGCACAGCCCAAAGAGGAGCAGGAGGCTCGCGAACATGATGCCGAAGAACAGCGTCACAAAATGGCTGGCGTTGCGCGCGAGAACGCGCACTCTAAAGCGCGTGACGTAGCGCAGCCCCTCGGGCAGGCGCAGCCGACTGTTGCGTTGGCGTCCGGCGGCTTCGTGGCGCAGGAACTGCAACGGAGTGAATCGCAGGTTTCGAAGCAGGCCCACCAGCGTTATGCATACCAACAGAAGGTAAGGGAGGACGGCGGTTATGAGCACGACGCGCGCGTCCCAAATGGTGTGATAGGGAGGAAGGCTGTAACTGTGATAGTACAGGTCCTTAAAAGGGTCGCACAGCACGCCCACGCCCAGGGCAAGCCCGGCAACCGAGGCGACGAGCCCTACGACGGCAGGTAGGAACATATAGTGCCGCACCAGCTCCCGCTTGCGCCAACCGCTTGCCAGCAGGGTGCCCAGCACGGCGCTTTCCTGCTCGATGGTCGCGCTCGAAAGCACCACGAACACGAATCCCATGATGATCACGAGCAAAAACAGCAGCACCGTCCACATGGCCTGGTCGCCTTGCACGTCGTCGAGCGCGTAGCCGATGCCTTGGTTGTCCTCTGCGTCGATGAAGTTGGAGAGCGATGCGTCGTGGTCGGAGAGGACATCCATCATCCGCTCTTCCACGTCCGTCCTCTGCTCGCGCGTAAGGCTCTGGTCGTCAAAGACAAAGGCGTAGTTGTACACTTCGCCCGTATTCCCCAAGCCTTTGTAGCCTGCGGGATCCACGATGGCCACCGCAAAGGTGAGCGCGTTGAACATAAAGCTGTTGTTGTTCTGGAAGAGTGCCTGGTAGTCGGGCAGCGTGACGATGCCGCTAACCGTAAACTCCGAGTCGCCGAGCCTCACGACGTTGCCGACCTCGAGCTTGTGGTTCTCGCAGAATACGCGGTCGAGCGCGATTTCGTTGGGCGAGGCGGGCGCACGGCCCTGGGCGTATGCGGGCAGGTTGACGTCGGTGCGCGTGGGATAGACGCGACACGTTATGCCGCCTGCCCCGTCACCGTCCTCAAGCGCGGTGTCCACCTGCTTGTAGAAGTCCTCATGCAGCGTGACTCCCAACTCGCGGACCGCGGCAAGCGCCTCTTCCTTGGGCTCGAAGTCGCACGCAAAGCGGCCGTCCTCTATGCGATAGGTTTCCTTCATGCCACCGACGATCGTCTCGATGCTTCCTGCCGCCAGCAAGAAGCCACTGGTAAACGAGACGGCAAACGTCATCATCAAAAAGAGGCCAACGTATTTGCCCAGGTTGCCAAAGAATTCGCGCTTGTGTCGCCTGAAGAGTGGGTTGCGCATGCTACCACTCCAAATCGGCCGCGGGCCACACGTCGTGGTTTGCGACGTCCTCCACCAGAAGGCCGTCGCGCAGGCGCAGGATGCGATGGGCCATGTGCTTGATTGCGTCGTTGTGCGTGACGATCACGATGGTGCAGCCGTACTCACGGTTGACTCGCTCCATGAGTGCCAGGATCTCCTTGGAGGTGTTGTAGTCTAGTGCACCGGTGGGTTCGTCGCAGAGCAGCAGGCTCGGGTTCTTTACCAACGCGCGCCCAATGGCGCAGCGTTGTTGCTGGCCGCCTGAAACCTGGTTGGGAAACTTCGAGCGATGCTCCGTTAGGCCAAGTGACTCCAACAGGTCGTCGAGGGGCAGCGGGTTGGGCGAAAGGTATTCGCACACCTCTATGTTCTCGCGTATCGTGAGGTCGGGGACGAGGTTGTAAAACTGGAAGACAAACCCAAGCTGGCTGCGGCGGTACTCCACGATCTCTCGGTCGCTGAGCGCGGTGAGTTCGGTGTCTCCGATGCCAATGCTTCCGCCGTCGGCTGGTTCGAGACCACCGACGAGGTTGAGGAACGTGGATTTGCCGGAGCCGCTCGGACCGAGTAGCACGCAGATCTCGCCGCGATCGAGGGAGGTGGTAATGCCACGCAGCACCTCGACCTTCGCCTCTCCCTCGCCATAGTGTTTGTGCAAGTCCGTAATGCGTAGGAATCCGTCTGACATCGTGCCTCCGTGTCGAAATAGTAAGCCTAAGGTAACTATATGACAAATTACCAAAAAAGTTTCATTATCCTAACTAATTCCAATGAAAAATGCGTTATCCTTCTTTGAGTTGAGTTAACCAACGTAAACAAGGAGGAATTGCCATGAGTTCGACGATCAGCTTGCTTTTGGGAGGAGCCGTGCTTGGACAGGTGGTGCCTAAGATCCTTACGAGCGAGCCCGCCAAGCGCTGCTACGTGCAGTGCATCGCCGCTGGCATGCGTACGAAGGCGAGCTATTTGGACCTCGTGGAGCAGGCGCGCGCTGAGGTCGGCGACATGGTGGCAGAGGCGACCTACATGAACGAGCAAGCAGCCGCGGCCGCCGGCGCAGCCGTGGCCACCGATTCTGAGTAACGGCACCATGTACTATTCCATAGAGCACGAGGTGCCTGGACGTCTGCGCGTGCGACTCAATGGCGTCGTGCGCGAAGACGACGTTGATCCGCTCTTTAGAGTGTTGCTCGAATGTCCTGCGATAACGGACGCAACGATCTACCCGCGCATCGGTTCGCTTGCCGTTACGTATGGCACGCTGGAGGGCGAGAGGACGCGCAGGCGCGTCCTCGATTATCTCGCCGCCGTGGACGGCGAACAACTCGATGCGGTTCGCTCGGACTACACGTATGCCTTGGCCATGCGGACCCACGACCTCGTGCTCGACCTTGCGTGTACGGTGGGCGGCTTTGTGCTGCGGCGTCTGTTCTTGCCGAAACCGCTGGACGTGGTCTACGCCATATGGCAGTACCGGCATTTCCTGCGGCTGGCGTTAAGATCTTTGAGCAAGGGCAAGCTCGACGTGGCCGCACTGGACGCGGCTGCCATTGGGGCGTCGTTTGTGCAAGGCGATGCGTCAACGGCGAGCGAGACCATGTTTCTCTTGGATATGGGCGAGGTGCTGGAAGACTACACGCGCGCGCAGTCTGCCAACGAGCTTATCTACTCGCTGCTGAGTGTGCCCGACCTGGCAGCTCGCGTGGAACGCGGACAGGAGACCAGCGTACCCGCTACCGACTTGGCCGAAGTGATGGTGGGCGATGGAGTAAACGACTCTCCGGCGCTCAAGGAAGCGAACGTGGGCGTTGCCATGGCGGCGGGAACCGCCATAGCGCGCGAAGTCGCTGACATAACGCTCACCGACTCCGACCTGGACTCGCTGGTGCGCTTGCGCAAGCTGAGCCAAGGCCTGATGAATAGGCTCGAAAGGAGCTTCTGGGAAATCCTTCTGTGGAACTCTGGTCTCTTGGCGCTGGGAATCGGTGGCGTCATCAGCCCGCAGGCATCGTCCTTGCTGCACAACACCTCGACCGTGGCGCTTGGGGCTTCGGCCATGCGGAGCTATCTTTAGCGATGTGCGGTGCCGTTAGGGGGAACATCCCCTAACGGCATATATCGTTACGGAAATCCTCGAAATTGCAGACGCATACAATGTATAATAAAAGAGCTATGCAACATACGAGGTCGCAGTTGCTATGACGGACGCAAAGGAAAGATTATGAACAAGGAGCTGTTTGACTACACCGCACAGAAGGTAGACGAGTTGCTTGCCGCCGATTCGAGCTCGCAAACGACCCGTGACGCCGCCCAGGCCTGGAAGGACGCCATCGCCTCGGGTGCGAACGAGGACGAGGCGACAAAGAAACTCCTCGACGCGATCGACGAGCGTCACACCACGATTGACGAGGTCATTACCTTCGCGCAGGGACCCGCAAAGACCATGCTGGGCGCAAAGGCCGCAGCCGACATGCTTGCCCTCGCCAACGATGCCAAGAAGAGGGGAGACAAGTACTGCTTCTGTGCTGCGTGCGTTGCCGCTCGCAAGCTGTTGGCAAAGCACGGCCGTCCCGTCCTGTAGAATCAACGTGAGGATGAGTCCAGCTTCCAGCAACACCCGCGATTGACGAAAAGAGCTAACGGACGCACATCCCGATGCGTGCGGGCGCGAAGAGCTTCCCGTGCTCAAACAGCGCTTCGCGAACTGCACGCGGGAAACTGCTTCTTGTCCGCACGCATCGGGATTCGAATGATCCCACTAAGGCCAGAGGACCGACCATGCACCTCACACACACCATTCCGCCCACCTACGACGAGCACAGCCGCGTCCTCGTGCTCGGATCGTTTCCCAGCCCCAAGTCTCGCGAGGGCCAGTACAACTACGGTCATCCGCAAAATAGGTTCTGGCGCGTGCTCTCCACGCTTGCGGAAGAGGACCTGCCCACGACCAACGAACAGAAGCGCGACCTTTGCCTGCGCCATGGCATCGCGCTTTGGGACGTCGTTGCGGAGTGCGACATCCAGGGAGCGTCCGACGCGAGCATTCGCAACGCAAAGCCCAACAAGCTCTCGCTCATCACCACGGCCGCACCCATAGAGGCCGTGTACTGCACGGGTGCCAAGGCGTTCGAGCTGTATCGTCGCTTGGGCTGCGAGCAGGAGTGCGGCCTTCCCGCCACACGGCTTCCCTCAACGAGCCCCGCCAACGCCGCGTGTGGCATGGACAAGCTCTTGGAAGCCTATGCGGTCATCTTCCAATAAGAAACCCTCCCTAACGTCGTAGTCCACGACGCCAAGGAGGGCGCTCCAACGCATTTGTCGCCGCTCTAGTACAGAATGAGCGCGATGAACTCGAGGGGCACGTCACCGGTGTTCACTAGGCCATGCATCTCGCCGTCGTTGCAGACGGTGGTGTCGCCAGGGCCAACCTGAACCTTGGTGCCGTTGTCGTTGTACTCGCCCGTGCCCGAGAGGAAGTAGAAGATCTCGTTGTCTCCCTCGTGCTTGTGCTCGCCAATGCTGTTGCCTGGGGCAATGATCATGCGATTGAACAGGCGGCCCTTGCCGTACAGTTCCTCAACGCTCTCGCAGATCTTGTGCATCTCCACCTCGCCGATGCCGTCGCGGATGCACTTGTGCTCGATTGCCTGGTCTTCCTTCTTGCGAATCATCCGAATTCTCCCTTCTATTGGCCAAACGTGCTTGTAAGAACCTCGCGGATGTTACTGAGCGTAACACGAGCCCGCGTGTTTTGCACTGATCCGTTGCCTTCCCAGCGCGGAAGCGCGCGCTCGATTTCCTCGGAGTCCATGCGGAATTCGAAGGCGGGGAGGCAGTCCCTCACCAGGCGCACGTACGTCTGCCGGCTCATTCCGATCTCGTCGTAGAACGCCTGCGCATAGGACGGGTCGAACTCGTTCGCGTACTCCAACATATGCGGCATGAATACAGCGCTGGCAAACCCGTGCGGAACGCCGTAGTTCTCGGTGAGGTAGTAGCCCACGTTGTGCGGGAAGCAGGTCCCCGTGGTGTTTATGGCGAGCCCGCCCAGGATGGAGGCCTCGTACAGCAATCGGCGCTGCTCGTCGTCCAGCTCCTCGCCGGCAGCCGCCACGCTCAGCGGGCCGCATGCCAGCCGAATCGCGCGCACCGAGAAGGCCCTGGATATCTCGTCAGCCTTGTGGCTAAAGTAGCTCTCCGTCGCATGCGCCAGAACGTCCACGCCACACGAGAGCGTAACCGCCGCAGGACAGGTGTGCGTGTGGCGGCTGTCACCAAAGGACAAGGTCGCGTACAGCCTGTCGTCGTGGATGCTGTGCTTGCGCAGGGAGCTGTCGGTGAGGACCGACACCTTGGTAACCTCGCTGCCGGTGCCCGCCGTGGTGCCCACCAGCACGATGGGCAAGGGGTCGCGTTCCCAGGCCAGCGCATAGAAGCCCACCTCGTCGAGCGTGGGGTTTGCGGCAAACACCGCAACGGCCTTTGCCGCGTCGAGCGAGGAACCGCCGCCGATGCCCACCACAAACTGGGCGTTGCACTGGGCTGCCAGCTTGCCGGCTTCCATGCAGGAGCTCAGTGGGGGATTAGCGGTGACGCCGTCCCATACGTCGCGTTCGATTCCGTGCGACGAGAGCACGCGCTCCACATCCTCCAGGGCGCCGCTCTTACTGGCGGCCACGCGCTCGGTAACCAAAAGGCAGCGTTTGCCAAGCGCCTTGAGCGCATCCCCGTGTTGGGCGATGCAGTCGCTGCCGGTGTACAGTCTTGTGGGCATGTAGTAGTTCATGCAAAAAGCTCCCTCTCAAAATCGTTTGTGTGCCAGCTGCGTAAGGGCCTCATCTTGTGGTGAGAAACCCGTCAACCGCGATGTCGTTGCCTAAATTCCCGTGAATTGACCCCCTCAGAAGGTATGATGACTGCAAGAGTATACGGCAGTGTCGGGCACGCTTGCCAAGCCTTTTGGTAAACGTCGTGTTCTTATACCTATGCCTACGACGCGCTTGCAGATGGCGACTCACGAAGTGAGCGAGCGCGGAGCCATCTGCAAGCGCGTCGTAGGCACGTGGACGAGAATAACGTCAACGACACTTTGGCGACTTGTAAGTGATTGGCAAGCAAACGAATGGGAGGCGGAACATGGTACGTTTTGGAATCCTGGGGGCAGGCAATATCGCCCGTCGCTTTGCGGCGAGCTTGGCGCATGAGGATCGCGCATCGCTGGTGGCGGCAAGCTGTCGCACGACGAGCAAGGCTGCGGCGTTTTTGGATGGCGTGCCGCACAATGAGGGCGCCCGTGCGTACGGCAGCCACGACGAGCTCTTGTCAGACGACGGCGTCGATGCCATCTATCTCGCGTTGCCTCACGACCTGCACCATGAGTGGGCGCTCCGGGCGCTACGTGCGGGAAAGGCGGTGCTCTGCGAGAAGCCCGCGATGCTTTCTGCGGCGCAGATGGAGGAAGTGGCTCGGGCGTCGCTCGACGAGGGCGTGCTCTTCATGGAGGCGATGAAGCCTCGCTTCACTGCAATCTACCCAAAGGTCAGGCAGGCCATAGACAAGATCGGCGAGTTGCGTAGCGTTGAGGCCACGCTGTGCAATGACATGCTCGGCCTCGTGGAGGGAGCGGGCTCGTATCACATGGCGCCAGGGCCTGGTGCGGGCGTCCTCTTGGATTGCGGAACCTACTGCGCGAGCTGGATCGAGGACCTGTGCGCGCAAGATCCCGAAGTGCTGCGGGCGGAATGCGTTCGCAAGGACGGCGTCGACGTATACGTGGATGCCCGTATGGATTGCGGTGGCATAGAGGCCCGTCTGGAATGTGCCTTCGACCGCGCCAAGCAGCGCAAGGCAACCATCGTGGGTACGCGCGGAACCGTGGTAGTGGATGAGCTCCATCGCCCGCAAGCCGCGGTGCTGCGCATCGACGGTGCCGAAGAGCAGACAATAGACGCGCCGTACGAGGTGGACGACTTCTTTGGCGAGGTCCGCCACTTCGTGGACCTCGTGGAGAGTGACAAAACGGAGTCGGACGTCATGTCGCTCGCCTCGTCCGTGCGCTGCGCCGCCATCCTGGACGCAGTGCGTGCGGCCATGTAGCGCGCAGGTCGCGCAGCGACCGTGGACGGCGAGGGGCGGGACGGGATTGAGCTCTGCGTGCGCAGTTCGCAAAGTGACGGCAGAGGGGGCACCTGGTAGCGGTCGTAGAGCGTCTCTAGCTGCCACTGTAGACCGGTGGGGTCCATGGCCCAACCCCAGTCGGAGTAGGTAAGGTACTCGTTGCGGGCCCCCACCTGGAAGTTGCCGCCTACGGTGTCGGTCACCTTATGGGTGGTCACCACGTTCGAGTTGTAGTAGCTGAACGTGTAGAAGTCCACCGTTCCGGCAGCTAGGTCGTCCATGTCGCCGTCCGCAATCGCAAGCTCCACGTCGTGCTCGCCCCACAAGCGCCGAGCATAGGTGGGATAGCGGCCGAACACCTGCACGTCGCCGCAGTAGTAGGCATTCTCCTGCCGCTTGTGGTCGGCTGCCAGGATGTCCGCCGGGTCGCAGGTGTGCGGATAAGTGGCTGCGCTCGCAATCATGCAGCCAATGCGGTTTGCAGAGTCGATGGCATGTCCCACCTGCACTGCCTTGGCGCTCGCCACGAACTGGTGGTGAAGCTGCTGGTATGCGTGCTGATAGCTCGCATCGGACCCGTCGACCATAAAGTCGATGAGGGAGAGCAGGTTGTTGATCTCGTTGATCGTGAGCCAGTAGCGCACCAGCCCCTTGTACTCCATGAAACACGTGGTGCAGAATCGGACGAAGTGGTCTATGAGCTCGCGGTTCTCCCAGCCACCGCACGATTCCTCCAGTCCTAGCGGGGTGTCGAAGTGCAGCAGCGTTACCACGGGCTCAATGTTGTGCGCACGCAGGCACTCGAACACGCGACGGTAGTACTCCACGCCCTCGCGGTTGGGCGTGCGCTCGGTACCCGTGGGGAACAGGCGACTCCAGCCAATAGACATGCGGTAGCACGTGAAGCCCATCTGCGCCATGAGCTCTATGTCATCGAAGATGCGATGATACCCGTCCACTGCCACCTGGTTGGGGTAGTAGCATTCGGGAAGAGAGGCCCACCGAGCGCCCTGGGGCAGACGATCCTCGCGGTCGCCCTTCATCGGCGTGCCGTCGGCCAGCTCGTAGGTGACGTAGCGCGCTTTGGTGCGTGTGCCGCCCGTGGTGTAGTCCATGCGGCACGGGCCGCGACCATCCTCTTGCCAGCCGCCCTCGTACTGGCCGGCCGAGACGGCGCCGCCCCACATGAAGTCCTTCGGAAAAGCCATGTTACTCTCCTATCTTGTAGTTGTTGCTTTTACGAGCCGAATATCGAATGCTTGTTGAGGTAATGCAGATCTGGCGGACGGGATGCCGACATGTCGTGTGGGGCCGTACGGACCTCGTAACAGGGAGAGTGGCATAACCGTCCCACCCAGGCTGGCCGCGAATAAGCTGGATGGGGGCGCGACGCACGCGCACCCCGGATCTCTCCTTTGCAGGTTTTGTTGTCAAAAGGGGTCTCGCCCCTTTTGACATTTCAGGATGCCAAGCTGCAGCTCTCGTATAATACAAGATAAAAACCCACTTTATTTACGGTAAGGCAGCGACCATGAAACGCAATAGATTCAACCAAATCCTTTCCGTCGTTGTCTCGGCCCACTTGGTGCTGAGTCTCATTCCCCTAGAAGCATTGGCCGAAGCCAACCGAATTGGCGCGTCAGATGTGGACGTGCAAGAGGAGGCTCTTCCGAACGCCGTCTTCGACCAAGCGTTAACGATGGAGGATATCGAAGTGTCTGTTAAGGCGGGGGAGGGCGCGTTCCCAACCGATGCCACCCTTAAGGCGGACCTCCTTGCGGGCGAGCGGGAGGATGCGGCCGTTGCGGCCGTCGCGCTGGCGCGAGAAGGCGAAGAAGAGCATGTTTCCTCGCATGCCTTGGACGTGTGGGTGTGCGACGCCAATGGCAACGAGCTTCAACCCAAGGAAGGGCAGAAGGTCACGGTGGCGCTTGGCCTGGCAGAGGCGAAGGACGAAAAGCTCCAGGCACTGGTCTATGGAATCGCCGAAGAGTCCCAAGAGGAAGAGATTCCCAACGAAGAGGCCATTCAGGAGGCCACCGTCAATTCCCAGAACGACGTGACCGATGTTTCGCATGCAACAGCGACTCTCGTAGAAACAACAGAGGACGCCGAAGCAGGTACCGTTACGTTTGAGGTTGATGAGCTTGGGCCTTTCGTGGTGGTGTTCGTCCCTCGTGAGGATCCGCTGGCCGTGTCGCAGGGAGGCAACGCTCCGCCCGAGGAGGGGTCGGAGCATGCGGAGGATGCTGCACCCGCAGGCTCATCTACCAATGGTCAGAATGGTCCTGAAGTGAACGAAGGCGTAACCGAAGTGCCTGCACCAGACGCAGGGACAGCGAATCAGGACAAGCCTTCCGCGCAGACCGACACCTCCACCGAAGCGGAGCCTTCTACCAAGACCGAGATAGTTGCCCAGTCCGCTACCGAAAACATCGTGGGCGAGGTCTTTGCCAACGCGGCGAACGAGGCTCTGGAGCAGCAGACGGGCTTGGGCGAGGCTACGAGCGACCCCGAGCGTCACGATCAGGAGAACTACCCCACCGAGAGCCACGACGAGTCGTATTACGATGGCTCGGACCGCTTGCGCAAACTTACCACAGCGGACGGCACAGATGCGGGCTTTTTGGTGTATCGCGACACGCTTTTCTTGGTATCGCGGGAGGACAGCGCCAACTACAACGTTACGTGGTCCGAAGACGGGCTCACGGCATATGTGATGCCCGCCATTGACCCAACGCTGCTTGAGGGCAAGATGGGAATCGTGCTGTTGCAGGAGAACGTGGGCACAGACGTGGTGCTGGTGTTCGCCGAAGGACAGGCTCCCACGCTCGAGGGCGACACGTTGGTGGTACCGCTCGAGGCTACGCAGAACATCTCTCTTTACCAGCTTTTCAGCGACGGCAGCCTGAGCATGTCGGCGGAGTACAGCGGGCCTTCGAGCTTAGGCCCGGGCGACTTCGTTATAGCAGACGACGAGCCACATGGGTCCGTTAACGCTCTGGGAATACAGAACACCCTCGTGCCACAGAGTGCTCCGGTAGCTCGGAAGGGACTGCGATCCCAAGCCACGTTGGCTGCCCCAGCATTGCGAGCAAGTGGATCTGCCAAGCCCATACTGCATCCCTTCCCGAAAGGCACCAACTGGGAGGCCACCATCGCCTACGACAGCGTGTCCATCGACCATGTGGGCGCGCGCGTGGACATCGACATCTGGGACCTCAAGTTCGACCTGGTGGCAGAGATGGCCATGGGTTTCGACTTCGACGTGAAGTCCACCGGTGCCTCTGGTAAGCGCGAATCCGTGGAGGTCATTGGCGTCGATATTCCCATCGAGCTCTTCACCCTGCATTACGCTGCCCTGTTCGAGGCTGAGTTCGATAGCACACCCGTGCACATTGCGGGCAGGATGAACCCCAGCATGGAGTTCCACATGAATCCCCTGTTCGGCTTTTCCATCCAGAACTTCAAGACGCCTATAACCCTTAAGACCTTCGAACTCACCAACCCCGAGCGTGACAAAAACAAGGATTTCAACTGCTACCTGGGAACGGGCTTCACCATTAACCAGAGCTTTTTGGGCCTGAGCTTGGACCTAGGCTTCTGGGACATCGAGATAGGCCCGCTCGTGTCGCTCAATCAGCTCTCGCAGGGCGGAACGTACTACACCGCGCGGTTGGACAAAGACCAGTACGACGTAGACACCTTCGACCGGACGCCCGATTCGGTACATGCCTGCGCGGGGAAGAACGATCCGGGTTGCTACTGCATACACACCAAGGGTTCGTCGGACTACGACTACAACGTGAAGCTCGACCTCTACTTCAAGAGCTGGACGTGGAGCATCAGGAACAAGCACAACGACCTTGCGGAGGCAGACTACTACAACTCGCTGACGTTCAACACGGGCCTGAAGGAGGGCATATGCCCCTACATCATGTACAAAGTGCCCGTGACCGTGTGGCAAGACGAGGCCCACACAAAGCCTGCGGCCAACATGAGGGTGATGGTGAACGACAACGTCGCGGGCCTTACCGGCGATCCCTACAAGCTCACGACTGACACTACCGACAGTAACGGACAGGCAACCATCTACCTGCCCTATCGCGCTAGGTATTACACCTACCTTGCCAATGGAAACCTCAATGGGCAGTTCGTTATCGGTTCGACCGAGGGACATGTTGAGCGACGGGCCAACGACACGGTGCACATAGTGGTTGGACCCAAGAACACGACTACGGTACGGGTTGCCTTCAACTGGAACGCAGACACCAAGGGCCTCGACATGCCAATGGAGGAAAGCATCGTAGTCCAGCGCCGCCTGGGTGGTGCGGGCGCGTGGGAGGACTGCTATCCGTACCAGGTGTCTGCCGCGCAAGGATGGGAGTTCTCGAGCGAAGAGGAGATGTACGGCACCGTGAACGGAAACACGATGCTGTACGAGTACCGCGTGCGTGCCACCATGAACGGATACGTTGTTGCCGAAGACTCGGAGCTTGGGCCGTACACGCAGCTGGGCACCGCAAGCTACGTGAACGCCGCGGGCGAGACTGAGCCCCCTCACCTTAACAACTACTACACAGAGTATGAAGACAAGAACCAGAACGGCAGCTACACCACAACCATAACCCAGACCCCGGTGGTCGACGTTGCCCTGCACAAGCAGTGGATGCTCTCGAGTGGCTCCAAGCAGCCGGATTCGGTCTACCTTGCCCTTACGCAGAGTCCCGAGGACGGCTGGGATTACGTGGCCGCCGCGCAAAACGTTTCCTTGAATTGGCTGCTCGTGCGCAACCCGCTCTCCAACAACGCGAACAGCCTGAACCAGCTGAGGGCCGCTGGTGCCGTCTCCTCCGCAGACAGCCTTCTGACCGTAGGCGACATTCCGCTTACCGTCGCGAAGGTGGATGCCTCCAACTCGTGGAGCACGACCTTCCGGGTGCCCAAGTATCGCAACGGCGTGAAGATGCGCTTTCAAGCAATTGACCTCAGCGACACCGTTCTAAACAGCTTCCTCATTCACGAGTATGACCTGCAGGCGAAGGTGAGCGTTGCGAACCCCAACACGTTTACCTGCATACCGGGCATAGCCTTCAGAAACAGGGCAGACTACGAGCTCGACGCGAACGTCGTCAACCACGACAACCGGCTAAACACCATAGGTGGCACGGTTCGCTGGGTTCCCTATGGGGAGAATACGGGAAGCATACCGCAGAGCGTGAAGGTCCACGTAACCCACAATGGCACGGACGTTTCTGTCCTTACGTTGAACAAGGCGAGCTACGCCAATCCAACCGAATGGACCTGGACGCTGTCGAACGCCGATATAAACCCCGAGAACGACTACCAGGTTTGGGAGGAGTTCACGGGCACGGATGGCAACAGATGGATCACGGAGACCCACGGCCTCGATATCCTGAACAGCGCGTACGGGAGCGACAGGTCAGTCATAGTCGACGTGCGCGCGGGCTTCGACGACGAGGTGGCTCAGCCAAGTGAGCTCAACGTGAGTTTCAAGAACTCCAACGGAGCCACTTTGGGCAACCCCCTGAGGCTCGCGCCTCAGGACTGGTCGAACCACACCTTCTTGGACCGGCCGGTGCAAGACGCATCCGCTTACCACATAGAGGCACCTGCGCTGCCGAACACCGTGCGCCTCTACCGTGACCCGGTCGTGTATGTGTCGGGAGAAAACCTCACCTACAACTACACGGTGTATTACACCTCGCGGAAGAAGATGGAGATCGACATTTCGAGCATTTGGGAAAACGTGGACGCGTCGACGGTCTATCCAGATAAACTGACCGTGCACGTCTTCCGTGACGGCGAAGAGATTGCCACGACCCAGATCACGAAGGGCCAGGACGGGCAATGGAGCACGCCTCGAATTACCAAAGACGACCAAGGGCATGACCTCTATCGCGTCTCGGAATCGGGGCATGAGTACCTTTACACCGTAACGCAGGATCCCGTGCCGGGCTTCACCACAACCGTCTTGCGTGCACAGGTGTCGGAGCAGTCCAGCGACCCGAAGATGGGCTTCGTTGTGCGCAACACCTGGGTTGGGTCGGACTACCAGACCGTGAAGGGCACGGTCAGTTGGGTGGGGGACGAAGGCATGGAGTCCCTTAGGCCACAGAATGCGCACCTTTCGGTGGTCAACGGCGACGGCGAGTACGTGCGGTCGCTCGACGTGCCCACCTCGGGAGACGGGAAGTTCGAGGCAACCTACCTTCCCGGGAAGAACGCCCAGAAGGAAACCGCCACCTACGAGGTGCTGCAAGACCACGTTGACTACTACACCACCACGTACGAAAACACCTACGACGAGCAGACCCGCACCTGGACCTGCAACGTTACCAACAAACTCACGGGGGCGTTCAACCTCAATCTTAAGAAGAAGATCGCCGGCGTGCACGAAGGCGATGCCGAGACCTACCGGTTCACGGTGGAAAAGGCCCAGCCGAACAGGGCAAACGACGATAACCCGCAGAGCCAGGAGGTCTCCATAAAGGGCGAGGGAACGGTTCAGGTTCCGCTTAAGTTCAAGAGCGACGGCCTGTACTTCTACGTCGTGAAAGAAATAAAAGGCAACGACGACTCCTGCAAGTACGACACGGCCAAGCGGCTGGTGCTCATTGTGAAGACCACCGACGACGAGGGCAACCCCACGTTCAAATGCTATGTGGGAGACTACAACGAGAAGACTCAGCAAGAGGCCGACAAGGCGTTGGATCCCTCCAGTACAACCAATCCCAATGTGAGCTCAGATGGCAATCAGGCTGCACTGCTAGAGGCTCTGAATGGCGACCAGACCAACACCGTGGAGTTCACCAACAAGTACCGTGGACTCAGCATCGAAAAGAAGTGGGACATCGACCTCGAAGACAAAGACAAGCCCGCAAAGGTGGAGGTCGTGCTGCAGAAGCAAGACGGCGGCACTTGGACGACGGTGCAAACGGTCGAGCTCAACGATAGCAACGATTGGAAGAAGAACCTGCGCTATCCGGACGGTACGGACGAGAACACGACCTTCCGCGTGCGCGAGCTGAAGGACCAGACGGTCCTGCAGTCAATAGTGGACAAGGTGAAAGACCTTGCCGGGCAAGGTGATGCCGCCTATAGAAACTGGCTGAACGAGCTCAAGTCGAACGGTTTCTATGCCAGCTTGCCCTCGAATGTGCAAAGTGCCGCCGAGGAGGGCATGGCGAGTCTGCAAAGCTCGTTGGGCGCTAGCTCGTTGGAAGACCTTGCGTCCAAACTGATGGAGCAGCTTGGCTTTAACACCGACACCTCCCGCATCGTCTACGACAGCAAGGATTCAGACAAGGGCGAATCCACGACGAACGAGGTCATTCACCACGTGGAGGCCTATGTATCGGTACTGACGGGCAACGAGCGTGCCCACAACACGAAGTACCAGGTAAGCTATGACTCCGAAAAGGATGATGACACGCAGTCCTTCTCCATCACCAACAAGGCCATCGTGGAGATCGACGTCATCAAGCGTTGGATCGGCATTGGTGTGGACGAAAAGGACATGCCCGACTCTGCCTGGCTGGTGCTTATGTGCAAGCCGAAGGAAGGCGCGCTCGACGCGGCAAAGGGCCTGGCAAGCGCGGCGGGCATAGACCTGGGTGGCGTGCTGGACTACGAGTTTCCCGTGATCAATCCCATAGAGGGGGGCCAAGATCCCATAACCATCCTGGGTAAGATGGCGCTGGGTCTGGACCTCAGCTTGATTGGGAAGCTGGCCAAGGCACTCTTTGGCATCAAGATTCCCGAGCTGGCCATGAAGAGGGTCACCAAGGAAGACAACTGGCGCTTCACGGTGGTGGACAGCAAGTACACGGCGGGCATCCCCATGGACTACAAGGGTGCCGAGCTCACCAGCGAGATCATCCGCCTCATCGTGAAGTACCTTACCAACGGCTTCATTGACTCTCCGGTGTCGTTCAACCCGTTCGGCGGCTACATAAGCATCCCCACCAAGGCCATACCTACGGTACTGGGGATCACCGACATCGAGCAGCTGACCGACTTGAAAGATCTTGAACAGCGTGTGATAAACAAGGCCAAGGAGCTGACACCCAACGACTTCGCCAATCCCAGCTGGAGCACGATTCTTACGGACTATCACCTTATGTCCAACGTCTTCAACATAAAGGTGGACTGGGATATTCCCGACAATCCGACCGGCTACCCAACCGGCTCCGTGTACGGCAAGAAGACGTGGGATGACCAAGACAACAAGTTCGGCAAGCGTCCTCAAACGGTCAAGATCTACCTGCTGGCCAACGGCCAGCGCGTGAAGGACGACGACGGC
The DNA here is from genome assembly GCA_902803315.1 of uncultured Coriobacteriaceae bacterium. Lineage (GTDB taxonomy): Bacteria > Actinomycetota > Coriobacteriia > Coriobacteriales > Atopobiaceae > RUG440. The sequence goes on along the minus strand of CADCPM010000057.1, from coordinate 51,908 downwards.
AACGACGTGTATGCGGAGACGTCGCAGCTGGGCAACTGGCGCTACAGCTTCGTAGGCAGGCCCACGACGGACGACAACGGCAACCCCATTACCTATTCGGTGGAGGAGGAGCCAGTTGCGGGCTACAGCACGAGCTATAACGGCTACGACATAACCAATAAGCTTGAGACCGTGGACCTCACGTTCACGAAGTACTGGGACGATGGCGACAACCGTGACGGCGTGCGGCCAGATAGCGTAGAGGTAAACCTTCTTGCCGATGGCAAGGTGGTGGATACGCACACCGTAACCGCGAACGAGGGGTGGACGTGGAACATAGGCACGTACCTCAAGTACGGCGATGATGGCCAGGAGATTGCCTACACCGCAGAAGAGGTCTCCGCGCCAGAACAATACACCGCGTTGCCCTATGCGGGGCAAACCTCGACCAAGCTGGGCATCGTCAACCGACACGAGGTTGGTACCACTACCCTCACGCTCTCAAAGCACTGGGACGATGCCAACAACCAAGACGGCAAGCGACCCCAATCCCTCGACTTGAATTTGCAGGGCTCTGATGGGAGTGTGCGCACGTATACCATTGGGACAGACCAGGACTGGCAAAAAACCGTCGTCGTGCCTAGGTACGAGAACGGACAGGAGATTAAGTACACCCTGGTCGAGCCGTCTGTGCCCGTCGGCTATACCAAGACCGAGAGCAAAGAGGGCACTCATCTCACGGTCACCAACACCCATACGCCCGAGACGCTCAACATAAGCGTAACCAAGGTGTGGAACGATGACAACAACCGCGACGCTTTGCGCCCAGAGGCGGTTACCGTGCAGCTGCTTGCCAACGGGGATGTGGCGGAAACAAAGTCGATTGGCGCCTCCGATAGCTGGCAGCACACATTTGCGGGCGTGCCCAAGTATCGCAACGGCAAGCAGATCACCTACACGGTGAGCGAGAGTGCGGTGAGTGGCTATAGGACGAAGATTACGGGAAGCGCTGCCACGGGATTCACCATAACCAATACCCATTCTCCTCAACAGATAAGAATCAATTCATTAAAGCATTGGAACGACGACAACAACCGCGACGGCCTGCGGCCTCCTCAGATCACCATGCAGCTGAAGGGCAACGGCGAGGTCGTGCGCGAGTTCCAAATAAGCACGAACTCGGACAAACGGCCCATATCGTTGGCACCCAAGTATGACGCGGGCAAGGAGGTAACGTATTCCGTCGACGAGAAAACCGTGCCCACGGGCTATACGAAGTCCATCGACTCATCTGGGCTGCGCATTACCAACACTCATGTACCTCAGAGAATCACGATTTCCGGCAAGAAGGTGTGGGACGACGACAACGACCGCGACGGCAAGCGGCCCGATTCCGTAACGGTGCACTTGCTGGCCAACGGGGTGGAGGTTGCCCATACCACCGCAACCGCTGAAGGCGGCTGGACCTGGTCGTTTGAAAGCAGGTACAAGAACGAGCAGGGGAAGGCCATCGCCTACACCGTAACGGAAGACGCCGTGGACGGCTATACGGCAACGGTAACGGGTACCGCGGAAGCTGGCTTCACCATTACCAACACCCACGTGCCCGAGACGGTGAGCCTTACGCTGACCAAGCACTGGGAAGATGCGAACGATCAGGATGGCGTGCGTCCCGACCAAGTCGCGTTGCAGCTGATGGCAAACGGTACCGCGGTGAAGACGTTCAACGTCATCGACACCCAGCACGACTGGGAGTCCACCTACGTCCTTCCTAAGTACGAGAACGGCACGGAGATTTCGTACGCCCTGGTTGAGCCGAATGTGCCCTCGGGCTATACCAAGACCGAGAGCAAAGAGGGCAACAATCTCACGGTCACCAACACGCACGTTCCCGAGACGCTCGATGCCGGCGTCGCCAAGGTGTGGGTCGATTCCAACAACCAAGACGGTAAGCGGCCTGCTTCCGTTACCGTGCGGCTCCTTGCGAACGGGCAGCCGGTGCAGGGCAAGACGCTGACCCTAAACGAGGGCGACTCCTGGAAGGGCACGTTCACCGGCTTGGACAAGAACGCGGCCGGCAAACAGATCGCCTACACCGTTGCCGAGGACGCGGTGGACCTGTATACCACGGCGGTATCGGGTAACACGACGGAAGGCTTCACTATAACCAATTCGTACACGCCGCAGAAGACCCAGGTAAGCGTATACAAGGTGTGGGACGACGAGGACGACCGCGAGCGCGTGCGTCCAATCTCGGTTACCGTGCGGCTCCTTGCGAACGGGCAGCCGGTGCAGGGCAAGACGCTGACCCTGAACGAGGGCAACTCCTGGACGGGAACGTTCACCGACTTAGACAAGAACGCAGGCGGCAAGGAAATCGCATACACCGTGGCCGAGGATGCCGTAGAGGGCTATACGACGCAGACACAAACTGGTGCCGAATTCTGGAAACCCATCGTCGGCGATTCGGAAGAGGTCGCGAAGGCCTTCAGGGACACGTTCTTTGTTACCAACACGCATGAGACCACCGATGTCCATATTACGGGTATCAAAACGTGGAACGATGGCAACGACCGCGACGGCGTCCGCCCGCATAGCGTGAAGGTGTGGCTGCTCTCCAACAATACGCCCATTGCCTGGCAGGTGGTTTCCGCAGGCGAGGATGGCGCCTGGACATATGACTTCGGGGAGTTCCCCAAGTATCGCGATGGTAACGAAGTCACCTACTCCGTGCGCGAGGACACCTTGGACGGTACGGGTGAGACCTTCTCCAACAATCCCATAGAGGGCTATACCACAACCTACGCGCCCTTGTCGGCCCAAGGCAACGACTACGTGCTGGACATCGCCAATACGCATGTGTGGGAGACCACCGACGTGGAACTGTACAAGGTTTGGGACGATCGCAACGATGCAGAGGGCGTGCGACCCCAATCCCTTACGGTGTACCTCTGTGCGAACGGTGTGCGAACAGGCAGGCAACAGGTACTGAGCGCCCAGAACAGCTGGACGTGCCGGTTTACAAACCTTCCCAAGAACGAGGCGGGCACAACCATTGCCTATACCGTGGAGGAAGAGCAGCCCATTGGCTACACGCTTACCAACACGCTCAGGTACGTGCTGGAGTCAAACAATCCTACGGACGACCCCCGGACCCTCATAGCGCTTACCAACACGCACAAGACGAGCTACGTGAACATCAGCGGCACCAAGACGTGGGACGATGCCGAAAACAACGACGGCATGAGGCCAGACAGCGTCAAGGTGTGGCTCCTCTCCGATGGCCTGCCCATTGCCTGGCAACTTGTGGTTCCCGACGAAAACGGCGCCTGGACATACGACTTCGGCGAGTTCCCGGCTTGGCGTGACGGCAAAGAGGTAACGTACACCGTGCGTGAAGATGTGCCCGAGGGGAGCGGAGATTCGTTTGTGGACAATCCCATAGAGGGCTACACCACGACGTATGCGGAACCGGTACAGCGAGGCGACGACTACATCCTCGACATCACGAACACCCACGAGCCCGCACGGGTGGCCTTCTCTGCCGCAAAACGCTGGGACGATAGCAACGATCGCGACGGCATTCGCCCGCAAGGCGTAACCGTGCACTTGTGGGCAGACGGCGAGATGGTGCAGAGTCGCACTCTTACCGCAAAGAACGGCTGGCAGGCAAAGTTCGACACAGTCTTAAAGTTGAAGCAGGGTAGCGAGATCGATTACACCCTTACCGAGGACGCGATTGACGGCTACGCGACGGCAATCGAGCTCACGGAGTTGTCGAATGTGAGCAAGCGGTTCGACGTTACAAATACACATGAGCCCGAGACCGTACGGGTTCATGGCACAAAGGTGTGGGACGACGACAACGACCGCGACGGCATACGGCCCAATTCCATCGATGTAATCCTGTACAGGAATGGCGAGGAGGTCGAGCGCACGACGGTTTCGGAGACCGACAACTGGGCGTGGCAGTTCAGCGAACAGTACAAGAAGAAAAATGGCCAGGATTATGTGTACACGATTGCGGAAGAGCCAGTAGAGGGCTACACGCCGTCTATTTCGGGCGATGTGGCGAATGGTTTTGTTATCACCAACAAGCACAAGCCCGAGACCATAACGGTAAGGGGCACCAAGGTGTGGTCCGACAACAACGATCAGGACGGCAAGCGGCCCGACTCCATTACCGTGAAGCTCATGGACGGCAGTGACGTGGTGCAGACGCGGCGGGTGAACGCGGCCAGTGGCTGGCGGTGGGAGTTCACGAACGTCCCCAAAAACAATGGCAGGCAAGAAATTGCCTACACTGTGGTCGAAGACCCCGTGGAGGACTATGCCGCACCCGTGATCTCTGGCAACATGCAGGATGGCTTCACCATAACGAACACGCATGTTCCCGAGGTCGTGACGATCTCTGGCTCGAAGACTTGGGTCGATGCGAACGACCAGGACGGCAAGCGGCCTGAAAGCGTGACGGTGCGCCTCTTGGCGAACGACAGCGAGGTACGTACCGCCACCGTGGGCCAGGGCCAGAACTGGACCTGGAGCTTCGACGACCTTCCCAAGTACAGGGACGGGAAGGAGATATCCTACAGGATCGTGGAGGACGCCGTAGAGGGCTACACCACCAAAGTGGACGGCTACAACGTAACCAACACGCACGTTCCCGAGACCATGACCGTTACGGTAACCAAGATGTGGGACGACGCATATAACCAGGACGGCAAGAGGCCCAGAAGCGTGACGGTTCGCCTCCTTGCCAATGGGACCGAGGTGCAGAGCGCCAACATAACGATTGGAAAGAACTGGCGGCATAGCTGGAGCGGCCTTCCCAAGTATGCGAACGGGCAAGAGATTGCGTACACGCTCACCGAAGATGCGGTGGCGGAATACACCACCAAGGTGGACGGAACTGCCGAAACCGGCTTCGTGGTAACCAACACCCATGCGCCTCTGACTGCCCCCATTTCAGGCACCAAGACGTGGGACGACGCGAACAACCAGGACGGCAAGCGACCCGCACGCATAACCGTGCACCTGCGCGCCAACGGGGAAGTGGTGGATACCAAGACCGTCACGGCCAACGACGGCTGGGCGTGGAACTTCGGTGCCCAGCCTGTATTCCGCAACGGCGAGCGCATAGTCTACACCGTGAGCGAGGATCCCATCGAAGACTACACGACGACAATAAACGGCTACAACATCACCAACACACGCACGCCAGACAAGACGCAGGTGCATGTGTTCAAGCTGTGGGACGACTGGAGCAATGCCGAGGGCAAGCGGCCTTCGAGCGCGACGGTTCACCTGCAAGCCAATGGTGCCGATACGGGCAAGGAGCTTGTGCTCAACGAAGGCAACGGCTGGTGTGGGACGTTCGATCTTCTCGACAAGAACAAGGACGGGCGGGAGATCAACTACACCGTGACAGAGGACGAAGTCGCAGACTACACGACTAAGATCGAGCGTGGTGAGGGCGAGCTCAAGAACGTCTTCATGGTAACCAACACGCACGAGACGCCAGACGTGGACATCTCTGTGCAGAAGGTCTGGGACGACGGCGACGATCGAGATGGCCTGCGCCCAGAAAGCGTGCGCCTGTGGCTCCTCTCCGACGGCCTGCCCATCTCGTACAAGGACGTGACGGCCGCCGATGGCTGGTCGTGGACGTTCGAGGAGTTCCCCGAGTATCGCGGCGGCAAGAAGGTCGTCTACACCGTGGCCGAAGACCCCGTGGACGGCTATACGACCTCGGTTTCGGGCAATGTCCAAGACGGCTTCACCATAACCAACACACACTATCCCGAGACGACCCAGGTGACGGTCTACAAGCTCTGGAGCGACCGCGAGAACGAGGACGGAAGCAGGCCCTTGTCGCTTTCGGTGGCACTTTATGCCAACGGTACCTTTACGGGACGTACCCTGCAGCTTGCTGCAACGCAGGGCTCCGGCGACAGCGCCGCCTGGCAGGGAACCATAACAGGCCTCTACAAGAACGCGGGAGGCAAGCCCGTTGCCTACGCTGTGCAGGAACAGCCCGTTACGGGCTATGAGGAGATCATGCACCAAAGCTATGAGGATGAGACGGGTACCTATTGCATTCTAATGAACTACCACGAGCCTGCAGGCGTGGACATTGCGGGCAAGAAGGTGTGGGACGACGATAACGACCGCGACGGCGTGCGGCCCCAGAGCGTGCGTGTGTGGCTTGTGGCCAATGGTACGCGCATAGGGTGGAAGGACGTAACAGCCGATGACAACTGGGAATGGAAGTTCGAGGACTTCCCCAAGAAGCTGGGCGGAGAGACGGCGGTCTATACCGTGGAAGAGGACGCGGTGGATGGTTACACGACGCAGATTACGGGTAACGTGACAGACGGCTTCGTTATTACCAACACCCACGAGCCCGAGCTTGCGGACCTGCACGTATACAAGGTGTGGGACGACTGGGGTAACGAGGAAGGCCTGCGTCCTGCGTCGGTGACCGTACACCTTCAGGCGAATGGCGCCGATACGGGTAAGTCGCTCACGCTGAGCGAAGACAACGCGTGGCATGGTTCCCTTGAGGACTGCAAGAAGTACGAGGCGGGCGAGCCGATTGCGTATACCGTGACGGAAGACGTGGTGCCTGAGTACGAGACAACGGTACAAACAGTTGAAAACGAGGACACGACCTTCTACTTTGTATGGAACGCTCACGAGGGGCCGCGGGTCACCATTTCGGGTACCAAGACCTGGGACGATGCAGGCGAACAGAATGTCGAGCATCCCGAGAGCATTCTGGTGTGGCTGCATTCGGACGGCATGCGCATTGCCTACCAGGAGGTGAGTGCCGCGAACAACTGGAAGTGGTCCTTCGAGGACTTCCCCGTGTATCGCAACGGCAAGAAGGTCGCATACACCGTGAGCGAGGACGCGGTGCCACAGTTCACCCCCGACTACAGCGGGTACGACATTACGAATACGTATACGCCCGGCAAAACCTATGTGGAAGTACATAAGGTCTGGGAAGACCAGGACGACTGGGAGGGTATCCGCCCCGCATCCGTGACGGTGCACCTCCTTGCGAACGGCGAGGACACGGGCAGGACCCTCGAGCTCAGCGCACAAGACGACTGGCGCGGCATCTTCACCGGCCTGGACGTGGCCAAGGACGGCGAGCCGATTGACTACACCGTGACCGAGGACGAGGTCGACGGCTATGCGTGCGAGGTTCAAGGCGACATGAGGAGCGGCTTCACCCTCGTGAACACGCACGGGGAAGACCACGTCACCATCCGCGGGACGAAAATCTGGGACGACGACAACGACCGAGACGGCGTGCGCCCCGAGGCCATCGAGGTGGTGCTCTATGCCGACGGTAAGGAAGAAGCGTCCCGCACCGTCACGGCGGCCGACAACTGGACGTGGCAGTTCGAGGGCATGTTGAAGAGCAACCGCGGAAAGCCGATAGCCTACACCGTGGGCGAGCGCCCGGTGGAGGGGTACGAGACCACGATCACGGGCAGCCTGGAAGAGGGCTTCCGTATTACCAACACGCATGTTCCCGCGACCACCGAGGCCACGGTGCGCAAGGTATGGGACGACGAGGAAAACCTCGACGGCAGCAGGCCGAGCGAGCTCGCGGCGACGCTGTCCGACGGGACGAGGGTCACGCTGAGCGAGGGCAACGGCTGGACCGCCACGGTGCGCGACCTGCCCAAGTACGCAGACGGCAAGGAGGTTGCCTATGCCTGGGCGGAAGAGGAGGTGCCCGCTGGTTACGAGTTGGCAGGCACGGCGACCGAAGGCACCGTAACCACGCTCACCAACAGGCACGTCCCCCTGCGGCACGTGATCACCTACGACCTCAACGGCGGCACCTACCAGGGCAGCGCCGAAAATATCAAGGAGACGCATCTTCACGGAGAACAGATTTCCATCCACGAGAAGCCCGAGCGCGCGGGCTATGAGTTCGACTACTGGAAGGGCTCCTCGTACCAGCCGGGCGACGCGTACACGGTGCTGGAGGACCACACCTTCGTGGCACAGTGGAGGAAGGCGCCGACACCCACGCCCGTGCCGCCCGACGAACCTTCCGATGACCCCACAGTGCCAGATAAGCCAATCGACCCGAGCAACCCCGCTAGCCCTGCCGACCATATGGGCACGCAACCCCTCGCTCGTACGGCAGACGGCTCTCTGGCGCCCGAGGCACAGCTGCGCATGGCGCTCTGTGGCCTTGTGCTGATCGGCTTCGCGTGGCGTCGTCGTCGCCCGAGCTCTCGCGCGACAACAAGGTAAGCAGGGGGACAGTCCCCCTGTTTACACTCTTGCCATGTGGCGCTATTGCGAGAGCTGCAAAAAGTCGCGTGACATGGCTGGGGTAACGCCAAAGGTGCGGGTGTAGAGCTTGTGAAAGTGGCTGTAGCCCTGGTATCCAACTTCGCGTGCGACATCGGTCACAGAGAGGTCTGTTTCAGAAAGCAGCGTACGTGCTTTCCGCATGCGGGCGTTGGTGATGAGCGCAATTGACGTGAGCCCGGTTCGTGCCCGCATGAGCTGCGAGAAGTAGCTCTCGTTGTAACCCAGCTCGCGTGCAAGCTGGGATGCCGTAATGGTCGAACACTCTCGCTCGATGCGCTCCACAATCTCTGCCGTATGCTCGTCCATGCCGTGGATGCTGAACTCCTTTGATCGAAGCAGACGGTCGAGCAGAACCAGGACCCTTCCCCGCACGGCATACGTGTCATAACCGCTGGATGCTGCTGGATACGCGACCGGCTCAAGGTCGCGGGCCTTCGTGCCGCGAGCATTGCCGACGTTACCATCGCCGCGAGCCTCTCGGCCATATTCGCCACACCGCTTGCAGGCCTCGTGGGCGGATTCGAGAGCGAGAGCGACGAGGCCCTGCAAACCGAGCTCGGCAGCGTGGACGACTACAGCCTGCGGCGCGAGGCCAAGCTCGTGCTGTACCTGGCGGCGGCTATAGGGTCGTTCGGTGGCATTGTGGTCTTCGGCAGAATCTTTGGTGGGTCGGGCGGCTTCCCTCGCTTCGAGGCAATCGGGGCGCATGGCCTGGGACTGCTCTGGGGCTTGCTCGCGCTGGTAGCCGCCTACGTGTTGCTCCTCGTATTCCGCGGCACCGAGAAGGTCGCCAAGTTCGTGAGCCATTATCTGGAGAGCCGGCCCCACGGGGTCGTAGCCCGTCCCGTGATCGCGGGCGTGCTGCTGGGCTCGATCGCGCTCGCGTTGCCGCTGGTGCTGTTCCCGGGCGAGGAGCAGAGCCACGAGCTCATGGAGACGTGGGGCGTCATGCCTGCAGCGGTGCTGCTCGCAACGGGCGTCCTCAAGGCATTTGTCACGCCATTGTGCTGTCACGAATGCCAAAACCCTCATGCAGCGAGGTCGGGAGCGTCCGCCTTGCCCTCCTCGTCTTCCCAAAGGTCCGGTGCCCTAAGGCCACGACGCTTGGCGTAGACAAAGAGCCCTGCGCACGCCAGCAGCATGAGCACGACGGACCCAATGCTGCCCTCGACGCCGAACACGGTGTCGAAGAAGGGGCCGTTCGAGGCGGCGTCCAGCCCGAACACGGAGTAGAGCGAGCCACCGCCGCTGTTGGGAAGGCCATAGACAATGCTCTGCGTGAAGTTCCACGCCGTATGCATCGCAACGCACGCGCCAAGCGCGTCGTAGTAGTGCACGAGCACGCAACACAGGAGGCTCATGGTCATGAGCTGAACGACGGCCAGCCACGTCATGCCCGGATTGAGCCCATGGAGCAACGTAAAGAATACCGAGGACCCCACAACGGCGACGGCCGGGTGGCGGTACCTGCGCGTCAGCTTCTGGTACAGGTAATGGCGCATGACGATCTCCTCCGACCCCGACTGGACGAAGACGGCAAAGAGCAGCAGCAAAAACGGGCCTATCTCGAAGTGCTCAAAATGGAGCCGCAGGTTACCCAAGAGCACGGACGCGCCCACACAAGCACTGTTGATGGCAAATCCCAGGAGCGCCCCGATGCACGCCATCGCGAGGCCCCTCCGGTCCCTGACGAAGATCATCTTCTGGAGCATCCGTCTGTTCGCAGGCGGAATGAGCATTGCGAGGGGGAACACGATCCAAACGCCGATGGTACCAAGATACATGGACGCAAAGACCAGGTAGGCTGGGGCGCCGGTAAGCTCCTGCGCGGTCGCTCCGCCGGATCCTATCAGTGCGACCTCGGTGCTCGTAAGGCTTCTTGGCAGGCCGACCACACCTGCGGATACCCCGGGTGGGGGTATCCGCATGAATTTATATATCCGCAGGTAGACGGCGTGTGAAGATAAAACATGAGGATACCCCGGGTGGGGCGTCCGCGACTTGGGAGGAAAGCACCCACTTGCGCCGGGAGGGGGGGGAATGGGGAGACGGAAGTCCCCGCGCGCAGTTTCCGCGCGAAGCGCGGACTGTTTGAGCACGGGGACTTCCGTCTCCCCCTCGTCAAGCGAAGCGCTGCTAGAGCACGCGGAGCTCATCCCGCCCCTCGTCGTCCCTCGCCAAGCGAAGCGCCGCTCGTACATGCAGGTTAGCGAAGCTTCTCGTAGTCCTCGTCGCTCACGGGCTCGAGCCATTCGTTCGAGGCATCCTCGCCCTCGATCTCCAGGCCGATGTGCTGGAACCAGGAGTCGGCAGCGGCGCCGTGCCAGTGCTTCACGTTGGCGGGGATGTTCACCACGTCGCCGGCAAAGAGCTCGCGAGCGGGCTTGCCCCACTCCTGATACCAGCCGCGGCCATACACGCAGATGAGCATCTGTCCGCCGCCGGAGGAGGCGTGATGCACGTGCCAGTTGTTGCGGCAGCCTGGAGCAAACGTCACGTTGAAGGCGGGGACCTGCTCGTTGGTGAGCGGGGCAAGGTAGGTCACGCCGCTAAAGTACTCGGATACGGGGTTTACGTCGCCAATGGGAAAGGGGCTCAGTTCTTGTCCGATTCTCTCGTCGATCATGGGTTCTTCTCCTCATTCCTTATTCGTTCCAAATGGCAAATACACTTTTTATACTATATGCAGGAAGTGGTCACAATCGCTGCTCTTGTCGATATAATGCAGGTGAGGGACCACAAACGGTAAGGCAAGGCAATGGCGACGCTCTTCTTTGACATAGACGGCACCCTCATAGACGGACATAACGGCATTACGAGCATCCCGCTCACGGTGGTCGCGCAGCTCGAGCGACTGCATGGCCTGGGTCACAAGCTCGCGATCTGCAGCGGTCGTCCCTTTGCCATGATAGACGCGCGTCTGCGCCTGCCCCTGTTTGACGCATACGTTATGTGCAACGGGGCACACGTTATGGTGGACGGCAACACCATCTTTGCCAGCACCATGGACTACGAGGTGACACGCTATTACGCGAACCTGTTCGAGAGACTCGGCTGCGAGTACATGGTCGAGACGACGAAGCACATATACCTCAATCGGGACTATGGTGGGATCCAGGCGTTCTTCCGGAGCTTCAACAGCGGGAACATATTCACCTTCGACTTCGAGCGCGACGACGTGCTACGTCGCGCCCTCAAGCTCGAGGCCGACGTGGCGGGGGAGTGTCGCGAGCGCCTGCTTGCCGAGGCGAAGAGCGCTGGCCTGGGATATACCGTAAACGTAGACAACAACGGTGGCTACAACGTATTCGAGCTCTATTCGCCCACCATGAGCAAGGCGGTGGGAATGCAGAAGGTGATGGAGCGCTTTGGCACGCCGCGACAGGAGTGCTACGCCTTTGGCGACGGGGCGAACGACCTGGAGATGATACGCTTCGCGGGCACGGGCGTGGCCATGGGCAACGCCTGCGACGAGCTAAAGGCGCAGGCGGACGTGGTGTGCAAGAGCGTGGTGGAGGACGGCCTAGCCGCGTATCTGGCGACGATCGACGCGTAACGAGGAGCCTCAACGGTTTAAGCCTGCCGAAGAGGCCACCCCGCACCCACGCCCCTGCCCGCAAGCGGCGACTCACGAAGTGAGCGAGCGAGGCGAGCGCGGAGCCGCATGCGGGCACGGACGCGGGCGCAAGGTGCGAGCGGTGGCCTAAAGGTGCCCTCTGTGGCTCCATTGTCCTTTGAGAAAGCCAGACCGCACGAGTCGGAGTATTATTGTTGTCGCAATCTGCGACGGTCGGTGCGTGGCGAGCGACTGAGAGGAGCCCAGCATGGCATGGTATGACGAGGCGGTTTTCTATCACATCTATCCCCTGGGCCTTGCTGGCGCGCCCAAGCAAAACGACTACAGCGAGCCCGTCCATCGCCTGCCCAAGCTGCTTCCCTGGATCGAGCATATACGGAAGCTTGGCTTTACCGCCCTCTATATTGGTCCGCTGTTCCAGAGCGTCGGCCATGGCTACGAGACCACCGACTACCGCACGCTGGACTCGCGATTGGGCACCAACGAAGACCTTGTCGACTTCGTGCGCGCTTGTCACGAGGCGGGAATAAAGGTGGTCTTCGACGGCGTGTTTAACCACACGGGCCGCGACTTCTTTGCCTTTGCAAACATTCGGCAGAACCGCGAGAACTCGCCGTATTGCGACTGGTACTGCAACGTGAACTTTTGGGGCAACAACGAGTACAACGACGGCTTTAGCTACGACAACTGGGGTGGCTACGACTTGCTTGCCAAGCTCAATCAGCGCAACCCGGCCGTGCGTGACTACATATGCGACGTCGTGCGCTTTTGGGTGAGCGAGTTCGACGTGGACGGCATCCGACTGGACGCCGCCGACGTGCTTGACTTTGACTTTATGTGCGACCTGCGCAGGACCGCCGACGAGGTGAAGCCCGACTTCTGGCTTATGGGCGAGGTGATCCACGGCGACTATTCCCGCTGGGCAAACGAGCGCACGCTGCACAGCGTAACCGACTATGCCCTGCACAAGGGCCTCTACAGCGGCCATAACGAGCACAACTACTTCGAGATTGCCCACACCGTGCGCCGTACCCTGGGCATGGTGCCGCCCCACATCAAGCTCTACAACTTCGTGGACAACCACGACGTGGAGCGCATTAGCACCAAGTTGCGCAACAAGGCACACTACCTGCCCGTACATATTCTGCTCTACACCTTGCCCGGCATTCCGTCGGTCTACTACGGCAGCGAGTTTGGCATCGAGGGTAAGAAGGAGCGCTTCTCGGACGACTCGCTGCGGCCTTGCATCGATTTGGCCGAGCACGCGGACGACTATGAGAAGAACCCCTGCACCAAGCTCATCGCCGCACTGGGCAGGATACATGCCGAATATAGCGACGACCTGTCGTGGGGAGACTATCGCGAGCTTGCCCTCACCACCGAGCAGTATGCCTTTGAGCGTGGCAACCTGATCGTGGCCGTTAACAACGCGGAGGGGGAGGGGCACCTGAGCGTTAGCGCTCCGGCTGGCTCCTATGTGGGCCTCCTTGGCGGCAAGACGATTGAGGTCGTTGGTGGCAAGCTGGAGATCGAGCTGCCTCCCTGTGGGGGCGACATCTTTGCGCCTTCCGACTACGTGCCCGCGGACGAGTCGAAGAAGGCAGCGCTCGAGCAGGTTGCCGCCTTGTTCGCGGCCAGAATTCCCGAGAATGAGCCCGTGAGGAAGGGCGAGTCTGGACAGGCGGGCGACCAGTTGGACGAGGTAGAGGTGCCCAACATCCCCTACGAGCAGATGAGCGTGGAGGAGCTCCAGGCGGCGATTTTGGCAAAGATGGCCGCCAACGGTCCCGTTACCGACCAGATGCGCCGCGATGTGACGGACAACGTGTGGACTGACTCGCTGCTCAACTGGGTGCGGAGCTTCTAGGCGGCACATTTATACTAGGATAACTAGATATAGCCGTGCCGCTTGGTTGGGTTACTGGCGGCTTGCGTACATCTCCGCGAAGGTCTTGCCTTGGTCGTCGGGGTCGAGGTCGACGTTCTGAGCGCTCTCTTTCCACGAGCTGTCGTCGGGAAGCAGGCGATACGCCAGGTTGTGTTGCTCCCACTCAAAGGCCATGTCCTCGGCAGTTCTATACGACTGCAGGTCGCTGCCGTGGATGGGGTGCTCGTCCAGGAGCGCCGTGCAAATTGTGACAAGGTCGTCGTGGTCGCTGATCTTGTATGAGTCAAAGACCTTCCAGTTGTCGGGCTCGTAGTACACGTCAAACTGCTCGTCTGCGTAGGTAAACGCGTAGTACTGGCCCCAGTCATGCTCCCAGTCGAGGGGGTGGAGGCCGATGTCTGCGGGAGACAAGAGCAGCGACGTCGACTTCTGTTGGGATTGTTCGTCCTGCTGCTCTTGGCTGGGCTCGGGCTCGGGTTTGGACTCGCTGGGCTCGGGGGAGCTGGACTCTTGTCGTGCGACTGAGCTGCTTGCCTGCTCGCTGCTGCTCGAAGCCGCATGCGGTTGGCCCGCACAGGCGCAGAGCCCGCACGGAATCTGCAGCGCGATGGCGAGGGCACAGGCTGCGCACAGCCTTCGGGCGGATGCGGACGGGCCCCTCACTGCCCGCACCTCCCGCAGCGACTGCACCCGTTGCAGGCAAGGCGCATCCCACACGTTTGGCAGCGCGGTCCAAAGTAGGGCTTGTACAGCTCGTCCTCGGTAAGCGGGATGCCCAGCGGGTCGGTGAGCTTGAATTTGATGGGCGCCCCCTTAAAGCTCAGGCCCGACTTGTGCGCCTGTTGGCTTTGCAGGGCGTTTCCCTCAAGGCTATACGTCTTGCCGTCCTTTACGAACCGCCGGCCCGTACCGCAGAACACGAAGGTTACGTTGTGCTCCACGCATTCGTCGCGAAGTGCCACTACCCACTCGTAGTGGCAGGGGCGCGCGCCGCCGTAATTCTCGCCGTCGCACAGAACCTGCTCGATCTGGCCTGCGGGCAAATACTCCTTTATGCTCACGGGGCCAATAAAGGGTGCGCACATTATGCCCTTGTGCTTGAAGGGGAGCGAGAGGAGCAGCGGGATGCGCTCGTCCGCGCGCCTCTGGTTCTCGCACGTCACGTTGAAGAAGACGTTCTCCCATCCGTCGCCCCAGTCGTGCGGCAAACACGACGCCACGCGTTGCGGACGCTTGGTGAGCAGGAAGAACTTGACGTCGGGGCGTTGCGCGATTATGTCCCACGCCTCGTCGCGCCATTGGTCGGCCTCCTCCAAGAAGAAGTCGGAGGTCATGCAAACGCGCAGCATCTCACCAGACTGGACCTTAAGGCGGCCGTCGCGGGTGCGCGCGAGGGGATAGCGAAACCCGGCCTTGGTGCGATAGATCTCCGACCCGTCCTGCTGTCGCAGCCCGTCTAGGTAGTACATGTAGCAGTTCTGGCAGCCCTCGCTGCACTTCTTGCACCCGTGCCACGGGTTCCATATGTCGTGCATGCCCTTGTCACCTCCAGCCTCGTTCGTCGTGACCCGAACAATTGTATCATTCGGAGTGGACATGTCCAAAGGGACGCGAAAGGGGACGGCCCCTTGTACGATTACAAGTTGCAACGGCTATGCTCGCTGGTGTATGGTAAGCGGGTCATGCGGTAGGTGAATACTGCAGCATATAAGGGAGAGGACAGCTGCCATGCCCATGCAACCGAAGACGAAACTCATTAATGTATTGATTATGAACATACCCATGGCCATTTGCCTTTCGGCTGTGGCAAGTTATTTGGGCCTCAGGGGCCAGCCCATCCCACCCGAGGCTTTTATGGGTGTGTACCTTAAGTCGGTTGGCTTGAACATTATCATGTCGTACATCATTTCCTTCTTTGTGGGCATGTTCATTCCTGCGCCCAAGTGGGGCATGGCATTGGCGGGAAAGCTCGGCCTCACCCCGCGTGATGGCGTGAAGTTCGGCCTTGTTATGACGGCCGTGATCAACCTCGTGTACGTTATCTTCAACTCGTCAATCCTTACGTACGTAAACGCCTGCGTGCTTAACGGCGCCCCCATCCAGGCGTTTTTGCCTGGCTTTTTGGGAAGCTTTTTGTCCTGCTACCTGGTGGGCTTCCTCGTGGCGTTTTTCTGGGCTCCCAGAGCCGAGAGGATCGCGCGTAGCATTTGCAACGATCCTGCGCCGAGGATGTAGCTTTTAGCGTATTGAAGGCACTTTCCATTAAGCAAGAGAGGCCAGCCGTGGGCACTACCTGCTGGATCTACGACGTAACTGAGCTCGAGAGCGAGGAGCTCTTTCGTGCTGGCGTGGCGGCGCTTCCGTGGAAGGAGCGAAGAAACAAGGTCGAGCGCCTAAGGTTTGACAAGGACCGCCGATTGAGCCTGGGAGCCGGCCTTCTGTGCGCGTGGTCTCTTAGGCAGGCAGGCGCCTCGGACCTTGAGTTGGCACTGGGCCCGCACAAGAAGCCCTATCTCGCGCACGTGCCGCATCTGCACTACAACCTCTCGCACAGCGGTACGTTCGTCATTTGCGCGGTGTCGGGCGAGAGCGTGGGGGCCGACGTGCAGGAGCTCCATGCCAACGACGCGGGCGTCGCGAGAATCTGCTATACCGCGGCGGAGCAGCGCTGGATTGCGGCGCAGGACGACGCCGACTGGGCCTTTACCCGCCTATGGGCGCGCAAGGAGAGCTACCTCAAGCTGCTGGGCACCGGCCTTTCCAAGGACGCGCTGTCGTTCGAGGCGATGCCAGGCGCGTCGCCCGAGGAAGGCGTGGAATTCTGTGAGTCCGAGCGGCCGGGGCATGCAATCTGTGTGTGCATGCGCGTTGGCGATCCGGTGGAGTTTGCGGATGCGCCCTCGCGTTTTTGGATGGCGTGAGCTGCAAGATCTTGTCTGCGCTAGCGCTGGGGCACCAGCTAAAGCGCTGCAGGTAATGACGAAAAACGGATGATTATTGAGCTAGATTACCACCGCGATTTCATCTATTATCTAGAGCCGTTGCGCCGAAGACAAAACGAGCCATTCCGAGATTGAATTCGTGTCCACTGCTTCCGCTAGCATCTACGTTACCGACAGCGTAGAGGTAGTTGGAAGTAAGGAGACTTTTATGCCCAGTATCTTGGGTCTTGATGTAGATGAAGATACAAGGTATTGTGGTAACTCACATCTTTTGAGGAGGAGTTCATGTCGCCCATTGCGTATCCCACATCGATTATAAAAAGGGATGGAACCCTTACAAGCTTTAAGCAGTCAAAGATAACCTCCGCCATCGAAAGCGCTGGCGGCGCCACGGGCGAGTTCGGGCCGGAGGAGGCTGCCATCCTCTCCGGCCAGGTGTGCAAGGTGATCGCGCATCGCTTTAACGGCGCCTCTCCCACGGTGGAGGAGATCCAAGACATCGTGGAGCAGACGCTCATTTCGGCAAACCACTTCAATACCGCGCGCGCCTACATTGTGTATCGCGAGAAGCGCACCCAGACGCGTCGCGATCGCGAGACCTACATAGACGTAACCAGCTCCGTAAACGAGTACCTGAGCCGTGCGGACTGGCGCGTGAACGCCAACGCGAACCAGGGCTACTCGCTTGGCGGCCTTATCCTCAACGTGTCGGGAAAGGTGATTGCCAACTACTGGCTCAGCCATGTGTATCCACCTGCGGTGGGGGAGGCGCACCGTTCGGGCGCCGTGCACATCCACGACCTGGACATGCTCTCGGGCTATTGCGCGGGCTGGAGCTTGCGCACCCTGCTCAACGAGGGCTTTAACGGGGTTGCCAACAAGGTTGAGTCCGCCCCTCCCAAGCACCTCTCGGCTGCCATGGGGCAGATGGTCAACTTCCTGGGCACCCTGCAGAACGAGTGGGCTGGTGCGCAGGCGTTTAGCTCCACCGACACCTACCTTGCGCCCTTCGTCCGCGTGGACAACCTCAGCTACGAGCAGGTGAAGCAGGAGATGCAGGGCTTTGTGTACAACATGAACGTGCCCAGCCGCTGGGGAACGCAGACGCCCTTCTCTAACCTCACGTTCGACTGGACGTGTCCGGAAGACATCCGCGACCAGGTGCCGCTGGTCGGCGGGGAGCCCGTGGACTTTACCTACGGCGACCTGCAGGAAGAGATGGACATGATCAACCGCGCCTTCATTGAGGTGATGACCGAGGGCGACCAACGCGGCCGCGTGTTCACGTTCCCCATTCCCACGTACAACATTACGAAGGACTTCCCGTGGGATTCCGCCAACGCGGACCTCATGTTCGAGATGACGGCCAAATACGGCTTGCCGTATTTCCAGAACTTCGTGAACTCCGATTTGGAGCCCAACATGGTGCGCTCCATGTGCTGCCGTCTCCAGCTGGATTTGCGCGAGTTGCTCAAGCGCGGCAACGGCCTGTTTGGCTCCGCGGAGCAAACCGGCTCCATTGGCGTGGTTACCATAAACATGGCGCGTTTGGGCTACAAGCACGCCAACGACGAGGCGGCGCTGTTCGAAGAGCTGGATTACCTGCTGGTGCTCGCCAAGGTGTCGCTGGAGCTCAAGCGCAAGGAGATCCAGCGGCTCATGGACGCTGGGCTGTTCCCGTATACCAAGCGCTATTTGGGCACGCTGCGCAACCACTTCTCCACGATTGGCGTCAACGGCATCAACGAGATGATCCGCAACTTCAGTGGCGATGCCTACGACATCACGACGCCTGAGGGCCACGAGCTTGCCGTGCGCGCGCTCGATCGCGTGCGTCAGAAGATGGTGGAGTTCCAGGAGGAGACGGGCCACATGTACAACCTGGAGGCCACGCCTGCGGAGGGCACCACCTATCGCTTTGCGCGCGAGGACCTCAAGCGCTATGAGGGCATCCTTCAGGCGGGCACGCCGGAGGAGCCGTACTACACCAACTCGTCCCAGCTTCCGGTGGGATACACGGCCGACCCGTTCCAGGCGCTTGCCGAGCAGGAGGACCTGCAGAAGAAGTACACTGGCGGTACCGTGTTGCACCTGTACCTGGGCGAGCGCGTCTCGAGTGCGCAGGCCTGCAAGCAGTTGGTGCGACGCTCGCTGGAGAACTACCGCTTGCCCTACATAACGGTTACGCCTACGTTCTCCATCTGCCCCAAGCACGGCTATATCGCGGGCGAGCACGCATACTGCCCGATCTGCGACGAGGAGCTGGCTGCGGCCAAGCGCGCGAAGGCTGGGGCGTAGAGGTTGGGTTTGTCACAAAAACTGCGCTGGACACAAGATGTGGTATGCGTATAATAGACGTACTACAATATAGAAGGAGATAGGAACATGGTTAACAGAGAAGAGCTTACGAGCACGGGCGTTGTGGTGGACGGCGTGGAGCTTTCCAACGACGAGCGTCAGCCCTGCGAGGTGTGGACGCGCGTGATGGGCTACTATCGTCCCGTCTCGTTCTACAACACGGGCAAAAAGGGCGAGTTCCACGAGCGCGTTGAGTTCGTGGAGCCGGGTGCATGCTGCGCATAGCAGGCATAACGCCCTTCTCTACGGTTGACTGGCCGGGCAAGCTCGCGTGCGTCGCCTTTTTGGCGGGCTGCCCGTGGGCTTGTCCGTATTGCCAGAACTATGAGTTGCAAAGCGCAAGGTCGGCTTCGTATACGGATGCCGACCTGTTTGCGTTCTTGGAGCAGCGGAAGGGGTTGCTCGATGGCGTGGTGCTGAGCGGGGGAGAGCCACTGGCGCAGGAGGGCGCCGTCCAGGCGGCACGGCGTGCGCGCGAGATGGGCTTTTTGGTGGGGCTCCATACGTGTGGCGCGTATCCCGATCGGCTTCGCGAGGTGCTGCCGTTCGTGGATTGGGTGGGGCTCGACGTAAAGGCGCCTTGGGACTCCTATGAGCGCGTCTGTGGCGTTGCGGGTGCGGGGGAGCTCGCGCTTGCCAGCCTTGAGGCGGCTCTTGAGGCCGGTGTGGAGCTGGAGACGCGCACCACGTGGCATCCCGATCTGCTCAGCGCGGAGGACGTTTCGCGCATCGCGCGCGACCTTGCGGCGCGTGGCGTGCGAACGTGGGCCGTGCAGGCGTACAGGCACGAGGGCACGACGGGCGAGCTGGCCCAAAAGACGGTGTATCCCTCGGACGTTCCTGCAGAGCTGGCGGCGCTTTTTGAGCACTACGAGTTTCGTCGCGCCTAACCGCTCTCCGTCCGCCGTCGCGCAAAGTCTGTAGCTCTCCCAACAAAGTCTGTAGCCTGGCCCGCAAAGTCTGTAATCCTCAGCGCAAAGTCTGTAGCCGCGCCAACAAAGTCTGTAATCCCATCCGTAAAGTCTGTAGCCGCTCCAACAAAGTCTGTAATCCTCAGCGCAAAGTCTGTAGCCCGGCCCGCAAAGTCTGTAACGCTCCCGATAAAGTCTGTAGGTCTGAAAAGGCTGTTTTGACAAAGTCCCAGCTAGAGGGCTTGTCGGTTTCTAACAAAGCTCGAAAAGCTACAGACATTGCGTCTTGGATTACAGACTTTATCTGAGGAACTACAGACTTTGCGAGAAGGATTACAGACTTTGTGCAGGGCGGTACAGACTTTGGGCGGGGCGGTACAGACTTTGCGGGGGAAATCGGGCAGATTGACGCAACCTCCGTGCGAAGGTATCGCTCTCTAGCTCGGCCGGCCGCCTCGTTGACATACAATTTGAGCATGAAACAGGGCTGAAGGAGGCGCATATGGGTAACGTGGTCGTATTATCCGGTGCAACGGGGTTCTTGGGCTCGGCCATTGCCGAGGAGCTCATGCGAACCACGGACGCTCGCATCTTAGCCTTGGTCCGCCCCAAGGCCTCGCGCACCCCATACCAGCGCCTCGAGTCTCTCTGGTTCGAACGGCCCCTCCTGCGCGAGGCCCTGGGCACACGCATACAATCCGTGGCGGCCGATATCGAACGAGACCTGCTCGCAATATCGCCGGACCACTACGCCAAGCTCGCCAAAGACGCAACCATCGTAATCCACGCGGCGGCCGAGGTGGGCGTCACCCAAAGCGCCGAGCGCCTGTGGAACGCCAACGAGCTGACAAGTGACCTGTCCCCTTGTCAGCTGTCCCCTTGTCAGCTTTTCCACCAGGGCTTGTCTGCGGCAAAGGATTCCAGTGGGGCAAGGTAGTCGCGCTCGTCCGCGGGCAGCGCGCTGTAGGCGAGTGAGAAGAGCTGCCGCTCCCAGGCCATAATGTGCTTGCCGTAGACGTCTGCCGCAAGCCCATGCGCCTGAATCTGCGCGATGGCGTCCGCGACGTCCTCGCTCGTGAGGTTCCACGCACCGCGAGTGACGCGCGATTGGGAATCGACGCCCAGCTCCTCCTCGATGGCTGACAGCGACTCCTCGCTATAGAAGATGCCCTTGATGAGCGCCGTATACCCGAGGACCTGCTCTTGGGGAATGCAGTCGGCTGGGCGAATCTCCACAAAGCGCTTGAGACGCACGTCGGGCCAGAACATGGAGATAAGATGCTCAACGTCGGCGTCGTCCATGGGTGCGTCCGCATACGCCTCGGCCGCCGACTGCACGAAGAAGGGACGAACCCGCGCGCCATGCGGGTCGTTCCTCGCGGGACGCGTGACAAAGATCGGCGGGACGCCAAGCAGCCAGTCCGCATAGGCGGCAAAGCCAAATCCCTCCTCGAAGATGTGGGGAATGGTGCCACACCTCAGCCCGTCGACCTCGCGCCAAAGAGTGAGCCTGCGAATGGGCACGTTATTGTCTTCGGCCTCGTAGGTGCGGGTGTTGTCGCATATGGCGGCAAGAATGGGCGCGAGTGCAGCTGCAACGCGCATCTTGCGCACGGCGTCGGCCTCGTCCACGTAGTCGACCGACACCTGCGTGGACGCGGAGGCCCTCATCATGCGGTCCCCGTGGGTGCCTATGCGCGCGAAGTAGCTGTCCATGTAGGCATAGCGTTCCTTGGGAATGAGGGTCATCTCCTGCGCGCGGCGGGTGGGATGGTACCCGCCCGTCTGGATGTGGGCGCCGTTGGCCCCAAGGAACGAGTCGACGCGCGTGCGAAAGCGATCGTATGCTCCCTTGACCTCGGCTATGCGTTTGTAGGGCGCTGCCGAAAGCTCCAGCTGCGCGGCGGGCTCCAAAGTTATGGAGCCGTCCTCGCCGTCCAGTCCAAGAAGGTCATGCCGAGAGTTGAACGCCTTGTGCGGATACCAGGCGGCAAGGTATTCGAGTACGTCTCGGATGCCTATGTTGGAACCAGTGGGTTCGTAGGCTATGGGCGAGCCGTCCTGCGTCACCACAAAGTGCTCGACCTCCACGCCCAGGTTGCCCAGATCGGTGGCCTTCTTGGCTCCGGACTCGAAGAACGCGATCAGGCGATTGCGGTTCGTTGCGGTGTAATCTTCGTTTGCCATGGCATGTCCTTGTCGTTCGAGATTTTGGAGTCAATGGTATGGGGCGATTGAACGGTGGTCAATACCTGCGGTTATGACACTATTAGAATGTTCGTTATCGACAAAACCGAACGACCCTAACTAAGGGACAGTTCCCAAGTTAGGGTGCGTCGTCCAGATGCTTGATATAATCGAGGCACGAAGGCGTGCAAGTGATTCGCATAGGCGGTGAGGGGCATTGAGGCGAAAGGCTCGTTCTATAACCATGGGACAGAGGGTCTTTGTGGCTCTTCTGCTTTGCATCGCCGTCGTTCTGACCACCGTGGCCGTGAGCAGCAGTAGCCTGTTTAGGCAGTACGAGGTGGAGGATCGGGTTGAGTACGCCCACGGCATAAACAGCCTCGTGGCCGAGGAGATAGACCCGTCCAAGGTGGACGAATACCTGCAAAAGGGACACGCCGCCCCTGGCTACGACGAGGTTCTGTCGCGACTCTATCGTCTGCGGGACGCGTTTCCCAACGTCGAGTTTCTGTATGTGTATAGGATCGAGCCAGACGGCTGCCACGTGGTGTTCGACCTGGACACCGATGAGGTGCCTGCCGGCAAGCCGGGCGACGTGGTGGAGTTCGACCGATCGTTTAGCGCGCACCTTGGCGACCTGCTGGCAGGCAAGGCGGTGGAGCCGGTTATCTCCGATGACAAGTTCGGTCACCTGCTCACCGTGTACGATCCGGTCTACGACAAGAACGGCGATTGCGTGTGCTACGTGGCGGTGGACTTCCTTATGGGCGAGATCGACGCGTATGTGCAGCAAGTGCTGCTCAGCGTGGCGGCGGTTTCGGCAGTCTTTATCATCGGCTTTATGGTGGTTGGGTATTTTATTACCGAGCGACGCATCGTGCGGCCCATGAATCGCGTGGAGGACCAGGCGTATCATGACGGGCTTACGGGCGTAAAGAACAAGACCGCCTATGAGGAGCGGGCCAAGCAGCTGGACGAGGCCATTGGCAACGGCAACGCGGTGTTTGCGATATTTATGCTCGATGTCAACTTCCTCAAGCGCGTGAACGACGAGCACGGGCACGAGCGTGGAGACGACTACCTGCTCGCGTGCTGTGGCCTCATGTGCAAGGTCTTCGGACAAGAGCACGTGTACAGGTATGGGGGAGACGAGTTCGTGGTGGTGCTGAAAGGCAACGAGCTCGTGGATGCGCACGACATGCTCTATGACTTTAGGAAGGCGGTGCGCCTACAGGCGGTGGACAAGGACCTCAAGCCGTGGGAGCGCGTCTCGGTTGCGACGGGTATGGCCGTGTACGATTCCGCCATCGACGCGTCGACGCAGGACGTCCTCAAGCGAGCGGACGAGAAGATGTACATGAACAAGAAGGCCATGAAGGCCGTACGCGAGGACTAAAAAAGCTGACAAATGACCAGCTGACAAGTGACCTGTCCCCTTGTCAGGGTAGTAAGATTTGAAAAAGCTGACAAGTGACCTGTCCCCTTGTCAGCTAGGCGCAAGGTTTCAGATAGCTGTAAGAATAATGGGAAATGAATTTGCCCCTTGCGACCGAATCCTGGGGTTTTGCGTTTTTGAACAGATTCATTTCCCGTTAGATAAAATATGCAGTGGGAAATGAACGGACAGTGTTTTAGCGAATCCTGCGGTTTTGCATTTTTGAACCGATTCATTTCCCATTAAATTATAATGAAAAAGCATACCCCTTCGAAAGGCTGACAAGGGGACAGGTCACTTGTCAGCTTTTTGCTTGGAGCTCGCCCAGAAGCTCCGCAAGACGCGCGCGGAAGCGCCTGCGGTCGGCATCCGTGAACGACCGTGGCCCACCCTTGGGTGTTGAGTGCCGACGCTGATTGCGTCGCGCCTCCTTCTCGGCATGACGTACCAGCAGAAGGGCGTCGATGGTGTACTTGTCGTACACCTCGCCTCGAACCCCAATGGCCTGGGCACCGCGCCCGAGGGCCATCGCTGCCAGACCCATGTCCTGCGTCACCACAACGTCCCCTGGCTCCAGCTCGCACACGATGGCGAAGTCGGCCGAGTCTTGTCCTTGCTGTACGCAGATCGTGGACACCCAAAAGCCGTCGCGCGGGTCGGTTGGGTCGGACGCGCGTACATGCTTGATCAGGTTATGTCCGGAGTCGCCGGCAATGACACACGGTATGCGGGCCTTTCGCGCGCAGTCGAGTGCGTCGCGTGTTACGGGACACGCGTCTGCGTCAATAAAGAGGGTGGTCATGGAACTCCTTCGCTGGGCGGATTGCCATGTTGATAATACGATATGCGTACAACTATACTGTTTCGATAACGGTAAAAGGAGACAAGGCGACGACGCCTGTGGACGCATGAGCAACGAGAGGGGCTTCGCATGAACATTGCAGTGAGGTACTATTCCCAGTTTGGCAGGACCAAGACCATCGCCGAGGAGATGGCAGACGAGCTGGGCGTTAAGGCCAGCTCCGTTGTTGACGAGCCCGTGCTCAAAGAGCATGTTGACGTGCTGTTTTTGGGCGGGGCGCCGTATCTTTCGATCATGGACCCTGCGCTCGAGGAGTACGTGAACGGCCTGGATCCCAACATGGTGGGCTGCGTCGTGCTGTTTACGACGTCCAACTGGTCGCATCGCACGGCGATTGGCATGCGCGTGAAGCTCGAGGAGCGTGGGATTCGCGTGGCGCCCGGCCACTTTTATGCGCACATGGCGGCAATCGGCCAGAGCAAGGCCTCCGCTCGCGCATACGCGCGCGAGGCGGCGGAAAAGGCCGCGCAGATTGCCGAGGCGGCGGAGCATGAGGCTCCGGCCGACAAGGGCAGCCGCGTGAAGGAGTTCGCCGTGGAGGCGGCTTCCGTGGCGGCGTTTAGCGCCGTTGTTATTGTGAGCGTCGTTGTGGCGAGGCGCCTGTTCAAACTGCGCTCGTAGGAGAAAGCAGACGAGTTATCAAAGCAGACAAAAGCTGACAAGTGACCTGTCCCCTTGTCAGCTTTTTTGTGGCGAAGGCTGACAAGGGGACAGGTCACTTGTCAGCTTATGAAGGGGGCCTGGCATGAGGAAAAGGTTTTGTCTCTTGGCATTTGTCGTGGCGTGCATGGTGGCGCTCGTTGGCTGTGGTGGGTTGCCGGCGCAGGAGCCGGCGCAAAACGCCACGCAAGGATCAGCGCAAGAGCCCGCGAAGGAGCCCGCGAAGGAGCCCGTCGCAGCCCAGTCTCCGGCGCCGCTTCGCGTTGAAGGCGCCCAGCTCGTAAACAACGAGGGCGAGGCAGTGCAGCTCAAAGGAATCTCGACGCACGGGTTGTCGTGGTTTCCCCAGTACGTGAACCCCGAGCTCTTTGGCGAGTTGGCGCGCGATTGGGGCGCCAACACCGTGAGGCTTGCCATGTATACGGCGGAGGGCGGCGGCTACTGCACCGACGGCAACAAGGAGCAGCTTCGTCAGCTCGTGCTCGACGGGGTTGGGTACGCGACCGACGCCAAGCTGTATGCGATCGTGGACTGGCACATACTCTCAGACAACAATCCGCTCGAGCATGCCGACGAGGCGCAGGACTTCTTTGCAAACGTGTCTGCTGCGCTCGCCGACCACACCAACGTGCTGTACGAGATCTGCAACGAGCCCAACGGCTCCACTACCTGGGCGGACGTGAAGGCCTATGCCGAGCGCATCATTCCCGTAATCCGTGCGAACGACCCCGACGCCGTGATCCTCGTGGGAACGCCCGAGTGGTCCCAACGCGTCGACCAGGCCGCCGCCGACCCGTTGGCCGACAAGAACGTCATGTACACGCTGCATTTCTATGCGGCGACCCACAAGGATGACCTGCGCAATCGCATGAGGGAGGCGCATGCGAGCGGCCTTCCCGTGTTCGTGAGCGAGTTTGGCATCTGTGACGCCAGCGGCAACGGAAACATCGACGAGGAATCGGCGGCGGCATGGGTCGCGGCCATGGACGAGCTGGGCGTGAGCTATGTGATGTGGAACTTGTCGAACAAGGACGAGTCGTCGTCGGCCATCGCCGCTGGCTGCAGCAAGGTGTCGGGCTTTGCGGACGATGACCTGAGCTTTGCGGGGCGCTGGCTTCGCGCCACGCTGTTGGGCGACGCGTCGCGGCTGCATAAGGTCGAGAAGCCGCCGGTCCGGACGTCGGGATCCTTCTCGTACACGCTTACGAAGAAGACCTCGTGGCCTGCGGACAGCAAGACCTGTACGCAGTACGACCTTGCGATCAAGAACGAGGGGGAGGCCTGCGACTCCTGGCAAATCGAGGTGCCGTTTGACGAGCCGATCGAGCTCGTGGACGGATGGAACGGCAAGTACGAGGTGCGGGGCAACACGTTGGTGGTCTCCAACGAGAGTTACAACGGCTCAGTGGCTACTGGCGGAACTGTGAGCGACATCGGGTTCCAGGTAAAAAGTTGATATATGAACATGCCGTTTGTCTGCTATCCGCAGCCTGCACGCTCAGATTGTTATACAATTCTGAACCAAGGCACTTCATCTCCATCAGAAGGGAAAGCTATGCTTAAGAACAAGATTGTTGCCGTTGGCCTTACTGGCGTACTCACCATGTCCGCTGGACTCGTGGCTTGCGGTGGCCAGCCTGCTGCTAGCTCGTCTGCCAGCTCCTCTGAGGCCACGGCTAGCTCAAGCGCGACCGAGCAGGCAAAGGAGGCTGCGGAGGCCGCCAAGATTATCTATTGGCAGGGCACGACTTCCGACGGCCAGGAAGCTGTGTACATGAATGACGACGACTCCAAGACGGCTTCCCTCGTGATCGTAAAGAGCGACGCTTCCGATGGCCAGGGCTGGTCCGGAAAGACCACCGTAGCCGACGACAAGATCACCATCACTGATGAGTCGACCAACAAGGCCGTAACCCTCACCGTCGTGGAAGCCGCTGCCGATGGCAACTCCCTCAAGGTCAATGTCGAGGGCTACGGCGACATCAACATGAAGCCGATTACCCAGGGCGAGTTTAACAAGGCGGCCGAGGGCTACATCACTACCGCTGCCGCCGAGGCCGCTGCCGAGGCAGCTGACGCCATCTCCAAGACCACCATGTACTGGGAGGGCACGCTCTCCGATGGCTCGACAGTCGACTACATGGATGACGCCGCGGCCAAGGAAGCCACCCTTTCCGTCGTTAAGGCAGACATGTCGGACGGCAATGTGTGGTCTGGCAAGGTCAAGGTAGAAAACGGCAAGTCCACCATCACGGACAACGAGTCGAAGAAGACCATTACCTTTACCGTGGTGTCCTCTGACGACAAGGGCACGTCGCTCGACATCGAAGGATACGGCAAGGTTGATCTGAAGCCTGTTACCGGTGGCGACGTTGCCAACCAGGCCGAGCAGCTTGTAAACGACTTGTCAAAGGAAGCCAAGTAAGGAAGACGCGTAGTATCCATTCGCTTTAGCGCATGGTACAGACTTTATTTGAAGGGCGCCGAGACCAGTGGTTTCGGCGCCCTTATTTGCAGCGCGTGTCAGATGGCACGCTTATACCAGAAGTAAGCGTGCCACGCGACGTTAGAAGCAGAGCAGCTCGAGGCTCTTGTCGTAGGCGGCGATGGGAACGGCCTTGAGGCCTTCGATCTCCTCGGGCGGCACCACGCCAGGCAGGAACAGCGCTGCCGTCAGAAGACGGGCACACGCGAACGTGGCCACCTGCCCCTCCGCCTTTGCGAGCAGGGCCTCGTCGTCGGTGTCCAAATACGTGCGTAGGAACACGTCCCATACGTGATATCGCTCCTCCAAGGTAAGCGTGCCCTTTTCGAGGCGCCGCTTTGCCTGCTGTTTGAAGAGCAGGAACATGCTCATGAGGTCGAAGACGGGATGGCCCATGCCAATGTGGGCCATGTCGATGAAGAGCATTTCGTCGCCTTGCACCATTACGTTGCCCACGTGCGCATCTCCATGGGTGAAGCAATGCGAGTCGGGCTCGCTCTCCACGAGCTCGGCGAGGTTGCGAGCGTCGAGCAGCTCGTACACGACACCCGCGCATCCGTCCACGTCCACCACGTCGTAGGAGATTGCCGTGGGAATTCCCTCCAGGAAGGCAGTCTGCGCACGGCGCTTTTCGTTCAACACCGTGTTGATGTCCGTTCCCTCGCGGTAGACCTTTACAATCGTCTCGGGACCTAGGCGATAGACGGTTCCTTCCGCGCCCTGTCCAATGACGGGGCAGCCTTCGACCGACAGTCTCCTGCGTGCCTTTTGCACGTCGATGATCTGGGTGAATCCCGTTGCGTCAAATACCTCGTAAACCTCGTGCGAGGCTTCGACTACCGTGAGCTCTCGCACCGTCTTTGCGAGGGCATGACCGCGCGAAGGCCGGCGCTCGAGATGTACTTTAGGACCGAGGCGTCCAGCACCACGCTGGCAGGCTTTGCCTAGGCGACGAGGGAGGTCATGTTTTCGGAGAGCTCTTGGGCATTGGCGGAGGTTATCTTTCCCTCCAGAAAGATGGTAAGGACGTCATTTTCTATGGTGCTCCTCACGGTTTTTCTACGTTTCTCTTTATGGGTATGTGCAGCAATTATAGCTGCGTTACCTGCCCGTGCCCCAAAGGCACGCAAAGAGCGGACTCCGATGGGCGCAAAGAGAGCCCCCAAGGCCGCATCGTCGTGACGAGATTGCGACTAGTGTGATTTTGGGGAAGCGAGCCTCGTGCTTACCTGGGGTTTTGCTCTGCCGATTTTCCCAAAATCACACTGCATAAAATAGCCAGTGCGATTTTGGGGAAATGCGCTCCTCGCCCAACTGGGATAATACCGAAATTTATTACCCAAAATCACACTATCGCGTCGCGGGGAGCATCACGCTCACACCATGGCAGACATACAGCATGTGCATCCCAAGCGCTATGACGCCATCTGGCACTGGGTAATAACATAAAACAAATTCTAAAGGCACTTGCGTGCCATTGATCGGCCTGCAAGAGGCCTGACCCCACTTGGTTGTTGATCCCGTCAGTTCGTTTGCGGACGAAGGATGTTTGCGAACCTCACGAGCACGCGTGCGGTGGCACCCCAGACCACGGGGTCGGTTTCCGTGTAGAACGGGACGGTGCTGGACGGCGTGCGCCAGCGATACTCCCTGCCGCCTGGGACCAGCTCCCAAGGGAAGTCAGCAGGGTAGGTCGGTTGCATGCGCACGTCGTAGAGCTGCGGCTTGTGACTCATGAGCCAACGGAGAGGCAGCGTAAAGGTGCGGTCCACCTCGTCGGGCGAGAAACTCCCCTCGTAGCCGCTTAGTTTTCCCACGAACACGTGGAGCGGTATACCGCCTGGCCCTGGCTCCGCTCCCATCGACCCCAGCATCTCGATCTGGGCGGGGGAGACGAGCAGCTCCTCGCACGTTTCGCGCACTGCAGTCTCACGCGGCGTCTCCCCCCGCTCTATGCCTCCGCCCGGCAGGCAAACCTCGCCAGGTTGCACGGAAAGCGATTTCGCACGCACCTCGAGCAGGATTTCGATGCCAGAGGGGCCCTCGATCAGCGGGATAAGCACCGCCGCCTCGCGTGGCGTGTCTCTGTTGGCGAGGTAAGCCTTCAGGCGATTCTCTATCTGCTCATACTGCATGGTTACTCTCTTATGCCTGGCGTTTACATGCTAAGTATACGATGGGCTGGATAAGCCTGTAAGGAAGTTCTACTTTCCTCCTGCGACATTCTTTATGCGGTAGGGGAGGACCGCATCACGATACTCGGTTTCGTGCGGTCGCTCGACGGGGAGTAGACTATACAAACCTATTGAACGTTGAACGTGATTACGCGATCCCCTGCTCCTTGAGGGCGTTTACCACGAGCACGTCCGCAGGCAGCCAATCGACGGAGTCGATCTCGCTGGCCTCGAGCCACTTCGCGGCCTCGTGCTCGAGCAGGCGCGGGGTGCCTTCCGCGATTGAGCAGAGGTAGCAGCCCATCTCCAGGTGGAACTGCGGGTAGTCGTACGAGACGTCGACCACGTGGCGGTCTACGGCAATCGCCATGTCGAGCTCCTCTCCGATCTCGCGTACGAGCGCCTGCTCGGGCGTCTCGCCGGACTCAATCTTTCCGCCGGGGAACTCCCAGCCATCCTTGTGGTCGCCGTAGCCGCGCTGCGTGGCAAAGATGCGGTCGTTCTCCACTATGATGGCTGCTACGACGTGGTAGGTCCTCATGGACGTGCTCCTTGGTCAAGTGTGAATGAATGGATGGCATTGGGTAAGTGGCACAGTTATGCCAAGTATAAGTGTGCCACCTACTGTGGACCTACTTTCCCCTAAAGTATTCGACCAGTATTTCCTTTATATAGTGGTATCGACGGGCATAGGAGTTCTCCACGCGGATGAGTTGGAACCCGTGGCGCTCGCAGATGGCCTCCTTCTTGCGATCGCGTGCACGCACTGCCTCGTCGGAGATGTGCTCCTTGCCGTCGAGCTCTATGGCCAGGACGGGCAGCTCCGACCTGTCGGGCTGCACCTCGTACACCACAAAGTCGAACCGCCCGCTATAGAATAGGAACTCAGGTGGCATGTCCTCGTCAAATACGGCCGCAATGGGAACCTCGTGTTGGACGGTATGCTTTGCTCCAGAAACAAAGATGTTGCCCAGTGCGTGATTGAGCAACTCGAGGAACTCGTCCTCGGTCTTGGTGCTATATGGCTTTACCCCGAGCGCACGCGATGAGACCCCACGCGGTGTTACGTGCGATACGCCGTTTGTTCGAACGTATTCCGCAAGCTCATAGATGTCGTCAGCATCCTCGCGTGTGTCGTGCAAACGTTTGAGCTCCTCCCTGTTCGAAACTATGACAAGCTTGTTGCGGGCACGGGAGGTAGCGACGTTAATGAGTTGCCGGTTTTCCGTGAGCCATTTGTATGTTCCCGACGACGTACGGCTGGTCAGTGCTAGTGAGAATAGCACAACGTCTTTTTCGTCACCTTGAAATGCGTGCACCGTTCCGCACGTCGCATTTGCTACGCCTGAGCGATCGAGGGCCTGCTGGATGGTGGCGCGTTGGTTTGCGAAGGGCGTTATTACTCCTATGCTTTGTTCAGGATGCTCTTTGGCGTAGCGTACGATTTCGTCGGCCTCTGCGGGCGCGGCATTCTTAATGGAGGTGGGGTCGTACTCGACGTCGATGAATTCGAGCGCTTCGGGAAGCTTTCTGCCAGTCTTTATCTGAAGCTTGTTGGCGTAATACTTTTTATTATTGAAGTCGATAATGCGTTCGTCGCATCGATAGTGAGCATGCAACAAGATCTCGTTGCTTATGGAATCGCACGCCAAGAACGTCTTATATACCGAGTTTTCTATGTAGTCGTACTCGTCGCCGACGTTGTAGGCGCGACGCAGTGCCATGTTGTCGCTTTTGTCCAGCGTAACAACGGGATTCAATTGCTGGGGATCGCCAACCAGCAGGAGATTCTTGCCGCGTAGAATGGGTACGAGCGCCGTTGCGGTATCGCATTGGCTCGCCTCGTCGATGATGGTAATGTCGAACGAAGGCTCGGCTGGTCCAAGCATATGAGCGGAGATGCAGGTGGTTGCGATTACGGGAAAGATCCTCTGTAGCATGTGCAGGCCTTTTTGGTTGGCTACATATGCGTTGAACCTTTGCACGCGCTCCTCGTCATTTCCTTTGGACATGACGATGTCGAGCAGCTCGGCGTAACGTGGCTTCCCAAGTTCCTGAATCCTATAAAGCGAATCGCCAAGCAAGAACTGCATGAGTACGTCGTAGTCACCTGTTGTCAGTTGCTGCGCGCGTACGAGAAGCTCGTCCAAAAAGGGCATTGCGTCAATTTGGTTTGTGATTGCCGGCAGTTGCTTGCCCTCGAGTTCCACTTTAAAGCTGAAGTTGTCACTCGTGGCCGCAAGCGCCTTGATGCAATCCTGACGTTCGAGCAAGTCAACCTGCACCTCGTACTCCTTGAGCAACGAAGTCAGGGTTTGGGCGCGGTTGACGCTCTCTTCGTTGCCCAACATCGGTTCCGTGCGTGGGGCATTCATATCCTTTACTTGCAGGTAAAGATCCCGAATGTAGTCAAGCGCCTGGGCAACGACCCCCTTGTTCCCGAGTCGCAGAATGGGGAAGGGGATGTTGAGGTCTCCGTATGCGATCGAGGTGAGTTGCTGGAATACCCCGTCAACAGGATGGTTGTTGTACGAGGCGAATAGTACCGTGCGCCTATTGCAGTATGCGTTGACTATGGTATTCACAATCGTGCTGGTCTTACCCGTCCCCGGCGGTCCTTGCACATAGGTGAGTGGGTACTTTATTGCCTGGTTTATGGCCAGCAGTTGGTCGAGATTTGCGTGCTGGTTTACAAGCGAGAGAGGATATTCCTTGCGACGGATTGGTCTCCGTATAAGATTTCCGAAGAAAGCCTTGATGGGTTGGGTGGGTTTTCCGGTGTTGCACATATCCGCTATTGCGTCGTACTCACCCTGCAGGTAGCTAGGCACATGACGCCTGATTGAATATACGTGTGGTTCGTCATCTACACGTACCGAATCGCCGCAACGCTCCATTATGCTGTCTTTAATAATTTCTTTATTGGTTTGGTAGTCGTCGAGCAGATGTAGCTCGCTTTCGTCCAAATATCGGGTTATGGAATGTTGTTCGTGTGCCCTACCGTTTACAACCGTGAACTCTCGGCAAAGCAAGACGTTGTTGCCTATGGCTAGGACGCGCTCTTTTACATCGAGTCGAAGCTCTCGGTAGGCAAGCACGTAGAGGCCCTGACGCGTATGGATGCTCAGGGCATTGAGGGCGATCTGCTTGCTTGACGCTATGGAGTTCTTGGACGCGCTCTTACTTGCGTTGCCCTGCAGGAGGCGAACCATTTGTCCGTACTGCTCGTCATCCAGCCTTACGGCATGGTTGGCGAACGACTGCTCGTCCACACGCGATATGAGGGCAAAATCCTTAACATAGGGGCTATTGTTGAGTTTTGCACAATCAAAGAGATAGTCAAGCACCTTGAGGTTGGGTACGGATCCAAAGACCTTCTCGTATCGCTCATCCTCTTCGATGGCCTTGAGTAAACGATCGGGCGTTTTATGAAACGAGCCTTCGACGACGGAAGAGGAGAGAATCGAATCCACGTAGAGGGTGAGCTGTCGTTGCGTGTAGGTGCCCAGATGCAGCCCGTCACCATCGATTTTGCCCGTTTGAGGGTTAAGGTCGTTAATGCCTATCCAATAGCGAGTGACCTGCTCTTGCTTGTTGCGGTACTCCACGCTAAGACACTTCTGCTCATGAATGGCCTTAAAAATGTCGCGTGTGACGGAACCCATATAAATCTCCTGGGTTGCTATTGGATACATGTATACTCTATCACGATTTGCGTTTGCAAGATAAATGGAACGAATGCGGTGTGCCCAAGACTGAGTAACGTGCATCTAAAGTCCCGTAAAACGACCGATGGGCGGTGGGATAACTTGCAGCGGTAACCCTAGGTTATTATTGATTGAAGTGCATATGCAGTTCTCGTTCTTTGGCCAAATACAGTTGCACTTGCGCTTTTGGTCATGAGGGGTTGCGAGCTGGACAATGGCAAACACAAAGAGCAAGCATTTTGATTACCTAACGGAGCATGCGGTTGACTTGGAGCGCGAACTGGGCCTAAGCGACCTTTCGAGCGACGTCGACTATTGGCGACGCTCAGGAATGGATCACCCCGAAGTCGCACTTGTTGGATGCAGGGGCGTCGTTGAAAAGGCGCTCAAAGTGCTTGTGGGGCTATCGCCAAACGATCATTTGAGGCTCGTGGAGCTCATCGACTGCGCGGAAGACGACGGAATTCTTGATCGGAACATGGCCCTAAAGTGCCACGAGCTTCGCGTGAAGGGGAACAAAGGTGCCCACGATCACGAGTCCGTAAAGGCAATAGACGCGCAGATGTCGCTCGATCTACTCGATGACTTCCTTCGATGGAACGCGGAGAGGCTCAAGCTTATTCCAGAGGGCACAACTGCGACTGCAGACGACCCCATATTCATCGTAATGCCAGATGCGGAGGTTGCCTCGATGTCCAAGAAGGCAAAGCTCGCGTCATCGTTGGCAAACGATAAGGATATTGAGAGGAAGGCCCAGAAGGTCAAAAAGCAAGCAGCGGCGTACGATGAGTCGAGCAAGGAAAGCCTGGCAGAGATGGCATCGCTCATAGCGCGTGCCCAGGAGATCGGCGCGTCGGTTGGAGCTCGCCAAAAGGACGACGCTGCGAAAGCCATCGACACGCTCCTTACCCAGTGTGACAAAAACCTGGAAATGCTCAAGGTGGAGAGAAAGCCCATAGAGAGCAAAGTCGATGAGGTCAACGCCGAGATAACTGAGATACTGAGCGAGCACGACTTTATAAGGAGGCTGCTTAAGGGAGACAAGCGCGCGACCGACAGGCAGTTTGACGTAATGGCCTTTCCAAGAGGCTCAAACGCCGTTACCAACATCCTGCAGATTGCTGGTGGCGCTGGCACGGGAAAAACGCTTTGCCTGCTTGCCAAGATAATCGCCGAAGTCGATGGTGGTGTGCAAACGACCCTGTTCGAGGATCAGCGCAAGAACGCGTTGTTCATATGCTTTAACAAGAGGCTTGCGTCGTATGTGCGAGGAATTCTTGCTGGATACGAGGGAGACGTAAAAGGTATTACCGTCACGCATTACGACGAGTTCATTAACCAGCTGGTTCGCAATAGACCAAAGAGGGGTTACGAATACCTGGAGGACTACGCGCGTGACGTCCGATACGAGCGGTCTCGCATTATCTACGGGTTTGACGAATTCTATTGCAGTCTTCTGGAGACGGCCGAAAAGACCGTCGCATCGCAGCATCCGGAACGTGCAGGAGAATACTACTTGAATTCGGAAGACGAAGAAGGCTTCGAATGGCTAAAGGATGAGCTGCGCTGGATCGAGGAGCGCTTTTCGGATGACGGGGATGCCGAGAGAAGATACCCAAGTGCGGAGCGAGTTGGTCGCGGTACCAGGCGCAGGCCGAGCGCGGACATCCGTCGCATCATCCTTGAGGTGCGCACAGAGCTAAACCGCCTGCTGGATGCCAACGACAGGTACACCATTGAGCAAGCGACAAAACGGTTGATGTCGTCGAATAGCCTGCCATCGTATGACGTGATCGCAATCGATGAGGTGCAGGATTTCTCGCTTGCCTCGATACGGCTGCTCTTACGATTCCGCCGCAGCGAACAGTCGAGAGTGTACCTGTCTGGGGACGAGAATCAGAAGATATACCAACGAGACTTTACGTGGAAGGAGCTCGACGAGGGCTTGAAGGGCCACACGATAACGCTTAGGGAGAACAAGCGCAACTCTGACGCGATCCGCTGCTTTAGCGACAGGCTTTGGGGCAGCCCGTCATCGCATGAGGAAGCAGATCACTGGGTTTACGTTCAGGCTGCGGGCGATGATAGGGTCGTAGAGCTGCTCAAGAGACTCTCTGAGCCAAGCAGGAACGAGACGACCGCGCTCATTAGCGGAAGACGTACCTGGTACCAGCGACTTAAGGATGCAGGTGTGAATTTCAAGGGCTCGGGGACCGAGGACTATTTTGCGCCAGGTCTATACGTAATTACCGAATGGATGGGCAAGGGCCTTGAGTTTGACAATGTGGTTGTGGACTACACGAAGCGAGTGAGCGAAGACGAAGAGGAGGAGAAGAGGCTCCGCTACGTTCACTTTACGAGGGCGCGCAAGCGACTGTACATACGATATAAGGACGCTCCTCCAGAGCTTTTGGTTAAGTACTACTCTGACTTTTTGCGGTAAAGCGTTTGATATGAGGTGTCTCATAATGGGCGACAGCCATTGCCACGCTGGCGGCATTGCTCAAGAGGGACCATCCCACGATCGCGGACGACAGCAAAGAGAAGGAGGAAGGCCGCTAGGCTGTAACCTAGGTCCTTCTAACGATATTTCGAGGCGTCGCCCGAACTGCCACGCGGGCTGCGCCGTCGACCCCGTTATACCCACATCCACGGGTTCGCAGTCAAGGAGAGAATAGGCTGCCTAACTGCCTAACGGCGTTGAGCGTGATGGGTACAGCATCATCGAAGCAGGGGCGAGGCGCAGGAGAGCGGGAGCGGTTTGTAAGCAAATAGACACTCCAAAATGGATAAGACGTGATACACTGGGAGTCCGGTAAGCGGTGTGTAAGTCCCGTTCCGCTGGGCCGTGCCTCGAAGAGGAGGTGGTGCCCCATGGATACACTGACGGAGTTCCTCAAGCTCGCAACAGCCCTCGTGCTGCTCGCAGTGGCAGTTCTCAAGCTCAGGTCCACGTCCGAGGCGGACGGGCCAGATGACCAGGAAGACGAGTAAGGCCGAGATGTCCCACGCACGGAATCCCGGCCCGAAAAGTTAGAACGGCGCGGCCCAGCTCATCCCGACGGGCTTCACCGTTTACCTTCATTATACCCATATGGACGAGGGCGTCAAACGTAACTGAATTGGCAATCGCCGATCGGTTGAGAGTGCTAAGAGGTTGAGAAACCAGTCGACCGCGACCGTGAAGCGACTGCTCGCCAGGCTCGCCATGGGGACCTGCGGACGGTGGAAGAAACATAAGCGCGAGTGAATGGTTGACGTTGGATAAACATGGGAAGACCCGGCAGCCACCGGGTCCCCATTGTGGTCATAATTATTGCATGCGGTAAAGGCTGTGGCGGTGCGGTGACGACGGCCTACATCATCATTGGTGATGAAAAAGCGAGACGAATTTTCAACAAATTCAGGACGCGCAGTGCTATAGTTTTCGACAAGGTCGGCGGCGCGTAAGCCCCGCGATCGGGCGACGCCTCCCGGGAGGGAGGTGAAAGCCCATGGAACTGTTGACGGAGATAATCAAGCTGGTGACGGCTATTGCCACGCTGGCGGCATTGCTCAAGAGGGACCATCCCACGATCGCGGACGACAGCAAAGAGAAGGAGGAAGGCCGCTAGGCTGCAACCTAGGGCCTTCTTAAGATAACTCGAGGCGTCGCCCGAGTACCAGCGCGGGCTGCGCCGTCGACCCCATTATACCCACATCCACAGGTTCGCAGTCAAGGAGAAAATGGCCTACTGCAAGGGCTTACTGCAGGGGCTGAACGCCTTGATGTTGCCGAGATTTAAGGCGTGCTTTGGCTTTAGGCCACTGGCTAGGCTCCACCATACTCTCGCGCGTAACGCAGCTGGGAGATTTTGTTAAAGCGGATGGCCCCGTTGAGCGGCAGCACGTAGCGCCCCTGGTTGTTCTTCTCCACGTAGCCCCATCGGTACTTCTTGCAGCTCACGTACTCGATGAACGTGTTGTGGAACAGGTAGTCGCGGAACTGCTCCCGGTCGCTGGCGTGGTAGCAGAGCACCTCGCCATCGGGAAGCACCACAATGTATCCGCCATTAACCTGCTCCGAGCCGTCCCAGGGGCGCGACCCCGTCATGCCGGAGAAGGACGCGAAGAGGAAGTCCTTGACCACCTTCTCGTACAGGCGGGGCCGTCGCCAACCCAGGGGATTGACGTGCGCCATGTGTGCGCAGAGCGTCGCAATGCCCTTGGTACTGGTGTCGACTAGCAGGCGCTCGCGGTACATCCAGGCCAGGATCTCCGCCATGGACTCGCGGA
Source organism: uncultured Coriobacteriaceae bacterium (assembly GCA_902803315.1). GTDB lineage: Bacteria > Actinomycetota > Coriobacteriia > Coriobacteriales > Atopobiaceae > RUG440. Next base: position 14,125 of record CADCPM010000057.1, on the reverse strand, counting down.
TGCAGAAGAGGTTGTCTTCCATCGCCTCGCTCTTGCATCCAATGAAGGTGGGCTCTATGCCCTCGCGCGCCACGAGCTCGACGCAGCCGGCCCAGTTTCGGTTGCCGCGGGCGTCGTGCAGGCCGTTGAACTCCTCCATGGTCTCGTCGGTCATGCCTCGCATGTCGAAGAGGAGCTGGGAGGTGGCCGTCGCCGAGAAGAGCTCGTCCGGCACGGGGACGAGGTCGGCGGGGCTGGGGAGAGGGGAGGGCGGTGACGCGGGCAACGGCGGCTCCGATCGACAGCGGACGTATGTGCCGTCGATGATACCGGAGGTCAGCGAGCGGCACACTTATACTTGGTTTAACTAGGCTTCGCAGACAAGGGAAAACGTAAGCCAAATGGCATAGCCATTGTCTTTGCCCGCGCGTGGGCAATGGGCTCTCTCGTCATGATCTCACAAATGCTGTGGCAAAGAGCGTCCCTCCTAAGTGCAAATCGTTACGCTGGCGGCATTGCATAGGAGGGGCCATTCAAAAATCGCGGACGATGGCCGTGCGAAAGAGGGCGAAGAAAAATAGGTTTTGAGGACAGAACCTTCACGCTCATAAACGAGGCGTCGCCCGAACACCAGAGCGGACTGCGCTGACGACCCCATTATACCCACATCCACGGCTCTGCAGTCAAGGGCTAATTGTAAGTAATATGGCACACTTATGTTTGGCTTAGCTGTGTTGTTCGTCGTCGTGCTAGAATGTCTCGCACGTGCCAGCAGAGTCCGCGCGCGGGCGGCGCCCTTCGAAAGGAGGGCGATATGCCTATCTGTGAAATTCTTGTTGCACTGTCGGTCGCGGCCCTGGCCGCAGACTCGGTGACCGTAATCCGACTGCTCGCCAGGCTCGCCCTGGCGACCTGCGGATGGTGGAAGAAACATAAGCGCGAGTGAAAGGATGACGTTGGGTAAACATGGGAAGACCCGGCGGCAACCGGGTCCCCATTAGTAATAAACCGGCGCCGCCCGTGACCTGTTAACCGAAAGCGGGCTTTGCTGGCACGTATCATTATACCCGTTGCCCGCCCGCGGGCAACGGGTTTTCGATTGGGACGAGTAAAAAGCGCGTAAGTCCCGCGATCGGGCGACGCCTCCTGGGAGGGAAGTGAAAGCCTTAAGGAACTGTTGACGGAGACAATCAAGCTGGTGACGGCTCTCGCCACGCTGGCGGCATTGCTCATGAGGGGCCATCCCATGATTGCTGACGACAACCGCGCGAATGAGGACGAAGGCCTTGAGAGTGTTAAGGGGTTGAGAAACCAGTTTACCGTGACCGTGAAGCGACTGCCCGAAAGGCTCGCCTTAGCGGCCGGAGGAAGGTGGGAGATCCAAGCCGTTACGCATTGCTCGCACTAACGACAAAGACGACGCCTTCATCCCCTAAACACCACGTCGTTGTGGTATTCGATGAACTCGCGGCGCGGACGGAAGGGGCCTGGTACGTCTATGCGCCTGCCGTTAAAGCTCCAGAGGTAGTCGTATTCCGGCATGCCGACATTCGCGCGCCTGGGCACCTGTCGCGAGACGACAACGCGCAGGTCGCGGTCGATGGTTATAAGCCCTTGGTCAAACGCGCGGTCATGCAGGGCGTTGAGCAGCAGCCCGTTCTCGGGTGAGAGTCGTTCCACGGCAGGGTCGGCGTCCCTCCATGGCTTGATGTGGCTTGCGATGAGCAGCGGCTCGATGCCGAGTCCGGTAAGGCAGCACTTGCGGTCGTAGTTGTTGAGAATTCATGGCGGAAGTAGGATTGGTTGGCACGAGCCGTCGCGATTACCTTGCGCTCCTTGCCTTCGGGGAGCTCTCGGCCAATGTACTCAAGCGTCATGCCGGGGTTCTCCCTGCGCTTCGCAGGCTCAAAGAGAAGGTCCATGGCGCGTGCGGTAAGCGCGTCTCCTTGTTCCTTGTAGTCCTACCAAATCTGCTGATCGAGCTTGCTCGCGTGCGACAAGCCCTTGCCCTTGCGCATGGGGTCGAACGCCTTGATGTTGCCGAGCTTTAGGGCAACGGAAGATGGCGTGCGGTCGATGTCGCGCGCGAGGGCGATCACGTCGGCGTTGGTCTTTACATGCAGACGCGTCGGCAGCAGGAGGTAGAGGGCGAACGCCCTCAACTCTTCATCCCTTGTCCAGTCGCGTCGTGCTGGCATGCGTGTGCCTCCGATTGAGCTATGACTAGGCTATTAGACCAAAGCCCAACGCATTCGGTCGTTTCGGTTAGCGGATATGACAACCACCCGCCCCCGGAGGCGTACGATCCGGCTGTGGATCGGTTGCCGAGGCCGTTGCATTCTTTAAGTATCCTGGCCGGTAGCCAATGCGAACGTGAGGGGCTGCCATGACAATACACGCGCGGCGCGAGCAGGAGTATCGCGAGCTGGGATACAACGCCCAGGCCTTTGACCAGCATATCCATGTCGTATCAAACGAACGGGAGCAGGACTACCTGCGCTCATTGCAAACGGGATTTATGGATGGGGGCGCTCATCCGTCGGCACCGTATGCGCCACGCCTCCTCTACAACGACAAGGCGGCCTCGGAAAACGTGCTGTCTGCCCTTGAGTCGGAGTTTCAAAAGTGCGATCGCTTTGACATATCGGTTGCGTTTGTCACAACGGACGGCGTAACAGTTCTTATGAAGTCGCTGCTGGACCTAGAACATCGCAACGTTCCTGGCAGGGTACTGGTGAGTACCTACTTGGGGTTCAACGACCCAGACGCTCTAAACAAGCTTCGGGACTTTGCCAACATCGAGCTTCGCGTGTTCGAAGGCCCTCTACATTCGAAGGGGTATCTCTTTAGTTCGGCTGGCATGCGCACGCTCGTGATAGGTAGCTCAAACCTTACGCAAGGCGCGCTTCTCGCCAATTCCGAATGGAACCTTTTGGTCAAGACCTACGAGCGCGGCGCCATTTGGGATGCTACGCAGCATGAATTCGAGCGCCTTTGGTACTCCAACAAAACAAAGCCCCTGGACGACGAGTGGCTTGATGCATACCGCGAGAGTTGGGAGCGCCCGGACTCGAGGCTAACGTATCAAGCGCCCATGGCGGTAGAGCTGGACGAGAAGAGCGCGCATGCGGCACGTAAAGTGCAAATTCATCCGAACAAGATGCAAATCGAGGCGCTCGCAAACCTCAAGATGCTACGTGCGAACGGAGCAAAGCGAGCGTTGCTCATATCTGCCACAGGTACGGGAAAGACATACCTTGCGGCATTTGATGTTGCATCGGTCAATCCGAGCAGGCTCTTGTTCGTTATTCATCGCGAGAGGATTGCCCGCGAGGCGATGGAGAGCTTTAGCAAAGTCGTGAATCCCAGTCGACGCCTTGGCCTCTATACGGGCGGTTCTCGAAACGATGACTGCGACTACATGTTTTGCACCATCCAGTCGCTTGCCAAGCACTTGGATGACTTTGACCCGCACACGTTTGACTATGTGATCTTCGACGAGGCGCACCACGTAGGCGCCGGAAGCTACCAAAAGATTGCCAAACACTTTGAGCCACGCTTTATGCTTGGCATGACGGCGACGCCAAGCCGGAATGACGAGTTCAACGTATACGACTTCTTTGACAACAACATCGCCTATCAAATTACCCTGCAAAAGGCGCAGGAAGAGGAGATGCTGGCTCCGTTCCACTACTTTGGGATTCATGACCTGGAGATTGACGGCGAGGAAATCGACGACTTTACCGACTTCAAACGCCTGACTTCCGAGGCTCGCGTAGAACACGTGCTCAAGGAGCTGGAACGTTACACCGTGGACAGTACGCGACGTGGTCTGGTGTTTTGTTCTAGCATCGAGGAGGCTCACACGCTCGCACAGCTGTTCGACGAGCGTGGCTATAAGTCCGTTGCGCTCGACGGCTCGTCGTCGGATGCCGAGCGCGAGGACGCCATCCAAAGACTGGAAGCTAACAGAGACGAGCGTGACGATTGGATTGAGTTCATCTTTACACGAGATATCTTTAACGAGGGCGTGGACATACCGTCCGTGAACCTGGTCGTGATGCTCCGGCCAACCGATTCGGCAATCATCTTTGTGCAGCAGCTGGGTCGTGGCCTGCGCAAGCATGACGGCAAGGAGTACGTGCTCGTACTCGACTTTATTGGCAACTACAAGAAGAGCTACCTAATCCCCATTGCTCTTTCGGGCGATCGCACGTACAACAAGGACAATATTCGACGCTTTATTCAGGAGGGTAACCGCATCATTCCCGGTTGTTCGACCATCAACTTTGACGAGGTGTCCGAAAAGCGCATCTACAATCTGCTGGATGACCAGAAGTTCGGATCGATTCGATTCATCCGCAACGAGTATACGGCACTCAAGAACATGCTCGGTCGCATTCCTTCACTCATGGATTTCTACGAGAACGGGTCGATTGACCTGCAGCTTTTGTTTGGAAACACATCGCTTGGCTCGTATCACGCGTTTTTGTCCAAGTACGAAAAGGAGTACAAAAACACGTTTACCAAGACGCAGGAGCAGATGCTCAAGTACGTTTCGCAAAAGCTCGCGTCGGGCAAGCGTGTGCAGGATTTGTTGTTGCTAAGGTTGCTTCTGCAGAAACCGCAAGCGACGGAAGGGGATTACGAGCAAGCCGTGCACGACGTGTCGCCCTCATTGCCTGTTGCTGCGATGTCGGTGAGGAACACGTTTAACGGTTCGTTCCTCACGGGTGGGCAGGCAACGACCTATGCGCTCTGCAAGTTTATCGAGGAGGGGGGTGGCGCCTTCCGATTAACGGAATCGTTTGAGCGGGCGCTTGCAAACGATGAGTTTCGCAGACAGCTGCTTGAGGTGGTGGAGTACGGGATTTTCATTCACGGTAAGCGCTATTCGAATAACTACGACCATACGAGTTTGGTGCTGTATCAGAAGTACACGTACGAAGATGTGTGTCGTCTGCTTGAGTGGAAGGCAAACGTAAGCGGACAAAACATCGGCGGATACAAGTACGATGAGCACACGAATACGTTTCCAGTATTCATAAACTACGAGAAGGAAGACGACATATCCGACACGACCAAGTACCAGGACCGATTCGTTAATCCGTCGCGGCTGATAGCCATCTCGAAGAGCAACCGCAAGATGGACTCCAAGGACATCGTGCGGCTGCGTCAGGCGGATGAGATTGGGATGCGGATATTCCTCTTCGTCCGTAAGAACAAGAGCGATGCGGAGTCGAAGGAGTTCTACTACCTGGGCGAGATGTGGCCGACGGGGAAGTTTGAGCAGATAATGATGCCCGTTGAGGGAAAGGCACCAAAGCCTGCCGTAGAGATCGAGTACGACCTGCTCACTCCCGTTAAGGACGAGCTGTATGACTATCTGACGTCGGGGGAGGGATAGGCTACGCGATTCCCTGCTCCTTGAGGACGTCAACCACAAGCACGTCTGCCGGCAGCCAGTCGACTGAGTCGATCTCGCTGGTTTCGAGCCATTTTGCGGCCTCGTGCTCAAGCAGGCGAGGGGTTCCTTCTGCGATAGAGCAGAGGAAGCAACCCATCTCCAGGTGGAACTGCGGGTAGTCGTACGAGACGTCGACCACGTGGCGGTCGACCGCGATGGTCATATCGAGCTCCTCCTGGATCTCGCGCACGAGGGCCTGCTCGGGCGTCTCGCCGGGCTCGATTTTTCCGCCAGGGAATTCCCAGCCATCCTTATAGTCACCATAGCCGCGTTGGGTGGCAAAGATGCGGTTGTTCTCTTTAATGATCGCGGCTACGACGCGGTAGGTCTTCATGGGTGCGCTCCTCGGCTGGTTTGTTTGACTATGGCATTGTAGGCGATCTTGGGGAGAAGGGCGAATTATGGCAATATACACTTGATGTTCGCATTTTGAGATTTGACGCAAACCATACATGGACGTCTAGATATTCAAATACAAGCGAAGCTCATGCATATTGCAGTTCGTATACGTAAGATATTGATTATCGCGATGGGAAGCAGTAACTTGAGTAGCACCGTGAGCTAGGATACAAGCTCATCGTTGCCTGCCTCTACTAGCGCTTCAGATCGTCTTCCTTATCCATAGCTATATTTAAATATTTCGTCGCCTCTTCGATACATGCATTCGCATTGTCCAACGTTCCGCTATTTTTCGACTTAGCGAAATAATCGTAATAGTAATCTAATGCGGATACCAGATCCTCGGATGCGTAGATGTAGTAGTCTCGCATAGATTTGCATTTAGATGGAACTGAGAGTGCCTCGAACTCGCGTAGAGCGCTCCATACCAGCGATCTCCTGAGTTTGAGCTCTGAAGTATCGCCATTTGCAACTATCTTGTTTAAATCTGAGCCTGCGACCTTGATGTTGGTCTTGAGAGTTTCGAACTCCTTAGCGTTTAAATAGGCATCAACTGAGTCGTAAGACGTGTCGATATTTCTTGTCGTTGTGGTTGTCTTCCGACTGCTGGAAGAGCCACTCTTGCTTAACAATGGCGGCAGGATGGATCCTACAACAAGAGCCACAACAAGCAACGCAGCAACCGATCCAAACACGATACCGATGATCTTCGCCGTGCTCACATCGGCCTTGCCTTCAGGCGCGTGCCACCTTACTGGCTTGCCAAGATCCCGCTCTATATCTCCAGCCACTCCCTGGCAAAATTCTTTCGGGTTGGTGTTCTTAGGAAAAACAAAGTGCTTCCCGTACCTTATCTCCTCGCTGGCCTCTGGAAGCCTAAGTCTGGCGTCTAGATGGCGATTCTCGCCCCATTCGAAAAATACCTCTACGGGTCGGTCGTCTCTTTCCCATGATGAGTGCCTTTTTACTATTCTTCCGGTGTCCTGCTCTATCATGTTTGCCAGCGCATGGTATCCGACCTTTGGATGCTCAGACAGTTTTGTGGAGTAGTTCTTCGGGTATTTCCATTCCTCGTTGGTAAGAGGGTCCTTTATCTTGGCGGTTGTAGTCGCGATGTCGCCTTTCTCCACTCTGGACATAACGACCTCAAGCGGAGGAAGCTCCTCTTGCGTGCTGGCTGCCTCCGCGTCGGCACCCACCTCCTGTGGGTCATCTCGTTCTTTCGATGCCTCGTCATGTGCCGTTGCATCCAACAATAGCTTGGCCTTAAGAGCGTCGAATTCCTCCTGGCTGAGCGCCCCGGAGTCCAATAGGGCTTGATATCTCTCCAGCGTATCGGCGATCTCTTTTGCGTCCATACGACCCATTTCCGTTGGCAATCGTTGACAAAGGATTTGTTCATAAAATCAGGATGCCACAGTGCGTCTTTCAGGCAAGAAGCTTTCAGCAAGATGCATCTATATAAACGTCAGAGGCATCTTACGGGCGTTCTGGTGTCGGCAAATCGATATGCTGCGCCACAAGCCCTTCTCTTCTGCGAAAATGGTTGTAAATATATGCCTGATACCCGCCGCACGACGAGGGGACCACATGTTTGACGAAAAGCGATTCGAAGACTGGCTGCTTGCATACAAGCGCGACCTGCCTGGCTTTTGGCACGAGGAGCGCTACAAATGGAAGGCGGTTAAGACCTTTGGAGACAGCTGGGACATCAATGCCGAGGACCTAAGGGGCATGCTGGAAGCATCGCTGTCTGGATGCGAGAACCTGCTGACCACCACAAACAGGTTTCCCGCTGGCATGATTTGCGAATTCGCCGAGAAATACCCCGATCGCATTAGAGCGATGTTCGTCGACCTCTTCGATGAAAGGAAGGATCTCTGGGAGCGCATAGACGCCTTCAAGATGGCAAGCGATGGCCTGCGAGAGGTAACCAAGGATCCCAGCGAGTCGCAGGGCAAGAACTACAGCCATTACCAGGACGAGAACTCAATAACGACGTACCTCTGGCTCAGGTACCCAACCAGGCACTACATATACAAATACAGCATCGCTCGCACGCTGTGGCAGCAGTTCAAGACCGAGCTGCCCATAAAGAAGGGTGCCTACGCGACGAACGTCCGCAATAACGAGGCCATGTACGAAGGCATATGCGGCCGTCTTGCGGCGGATCCGGACTTGCGCGGCCTCCTGGACTCGCTCCTTGACGACGACTGCGATCACGACGACGCGCTGCACACCATGACGGTGGACTTCGGGCACTACGTCTGGCACCACATGAGGGATGGGGGAGACGTCCCGGGGAAGAAGCCTAAGGACGAGTGGTTTCCCTCCGCCGACGCCTACGACCCGGGAATAACCGTGGAGCGGTGGGCTGGCCTCCTCAACGATTCGTCGGTTTTTAACGAGGGGAGCTTGCAAATCATGCGGCGCATCCTCGACTGCGGCGGGTCGGCTACCTGCAAGCAGCTATCGGAGAAGTACGGCGAGGCTCATCAGTTCTATAACGGCGGATCTCAATGGCTTGCCAAGCGCGTGCAGGGGGCGACCGACTGTCCCGTCATGCCACAGGGAGACGAGGGCGCCCGGTGGTGGCCCATCCTGTATGTTGGCAAGTCGTCAGGCGACGGCGAAGAGGGGTCGTACGTCTGGAAGCTGCGTCCCGAGCTCAGGACGGCGCTTGAGCGCGCGGACCTGTCTCACGTGCAGCTCTATGCGAATTCCGCGAGTCTGCCCAATGCAGCTGGGGATACCGAGCCATACACAAAGACGGACTTTCTCTCCGAGGTGTACATGAGCGAGGAGCGCTACGAGCGGCTGAGGGGCGTCCTCACCAACAAGCTGAACCTCATACTGCAGGGTGCTCCAGGTGTGGGAAAGACCTTCTGTGCCAGGCGGCTGGCCTGGTCAATCATGGGCAGCAAGGACGATTCGCGCATCCAGATGGTACAGTTTCACCAGAGTTACTCCTACGAGGACTTCATCATGGGCTACAAGCCCGACGGCGAGGGCTTCTCTCTTAAGGAAGGCGTTTTCTATCGGTTCTGCAAGAGGGCGGAGAAGGATCCGGGCAGGCCTTACTTCTTCATTATCGACGAGATAAACCGCGGCAACCTCTCCAAGGTGTTCGGCGAGCTCATGATGCTCATAGAGAGGGACTATCGCGGGGTGCCGATTACGCTGGCATACCGCGACGAGGAGTTCTGCGTGCCCGAGAATCTCTTCCTCATCGGCATGATGAACACGGCCGACCGCAGTCTCGCCCTCATCGACTACGCGCTGCGGCGGCGGTTCGCGTTCTTCGAGATGCGGCCGGGTTTCGACTCGGAAGTGTTCCGGTCGTATTGCGAGGGGCTCAAGAGCGATACGCTAGACTTGCTCGTGGGGCAGATTCAGGCGCTTAACGCGGAGATCCGGCGTGACCCGGCGCTAGGAAGGGGGTTCGAGATCGGTCACAGCCACCTGTGCGGCCGCAGTGCGTGCGATGACGAGTGGCTGCGCGAGGTGGTTGACTTCGACATCATCCCGACGCTGGAGGAGTACTGGTTCGACGACGAGGATAAGGTCGACAGGTGGAAGGCGGTATTGCGCGGGGTGTTCCAGTGAGGGAGGGCGCAAACATCCCCATAAGGAACCTCTTTCACATGCTGGCCTATGCCTTCAAGGAGCTTCGGCAAGAGGAGTACAGGCGGCTTGCGACCGAGGACTTCGACCATGTGCACGACCTCCTCGCCGCGATTCTTGCCCTGGGTGTGGGGAAGCAGCTCAAGCAGGGGCTGCATCGCGAATATGTGGAGAGGGCCGATGAGCTTGTTGCGCTGCGCGGCAAGTTGGACGTCGTGAGTACCGTTGCGGCCAGGCTTGCCCGTCGGCGAGCGATTGCCTGCGTATACGACGAACTGTCCGAGGACAATGCGCTCAACCAGGTGATAAAGGCGACATGCTTGCTGCTGGTGCGGCACGGTGAGGTAGACGAGAGTCGGCGGGCGACGCTCAGGCGCGAGATGCTGTACTTCTCGAACGTGGCCGACGTCGAGCTTTCGCGGGTGCGTTGGGACGCGTTTCGCTTTTCGCGCAGCAACCAGAGCTATCGTATACTGGTTTCGATTTGCCAGCTTGTTGTAGAGGGAATGCTGCTCACCACGAGCGAGGGCGAGCACCGGCTGGCAAGCTTCATCGACGACCAGCACCTGCATCGGCTCTACGAAAAGTTCATCCTCAACTACTACGACAAGGAGCACCGCGAGCTGCGCGCGTCGGCCCCTCAGATCCCGTGGGCACTCGACGACGGCGAGGGGACGCTGCTACCCACAATGTGGAGCGACATCACGCTTGCGCGGAGGGACGACCCGAGTCGCGTGCTCATCATCGACGCGAAGTTCTACGGCCACAGCACGCAGGAGCGTTACGGTGCACGAAGTGTGCACTCCGCCAACCTGTACCAGATATTCACCTACGTGAAGAATCGTGAGGCTGGGTTCGGCGGGCGACCCCATAAGGTGAGCGGGATGCTGCTCTACGCGCGGACCAACGAGGAGGTTCAGCCGAACCAGTCGTATGCGATGAGCGGCAACCGGATCGATGTGCAGACGCTGGACCTTGGCGGCGAGTTTGCGGATATCGCGGCCCAGCTGGACGGGATTGCGGGGGAACACTTCGGGCAGGGGCGGGGAGGCGTAACCGTGTGACCTCGCCGTGCAGAGAGCAGGCCGTCAGGCTCGTCCGAGCCCTTCTCCGCACCTTGCGCAGAACGGACCCCGTTTCACTTCCGTAACGGCCCAATTGTTTGAAATCCGAGGCAGCATTTCCCACACGGGCGCTATGGCACCCCACATCGCCGCAGGTGAGAGGCTCGAAAATGCGAGCCCGCATATACGGATACTGGAATTTCAAACAATTGCGAGTTTGGAAGCGAAACGGGGTCTCTTTTGCGTGGACAGCCTACGTGCTGAGATATCGCGTCGACGGCGAGGGGATGCAGCGCGTGGTGCTGGCCTATCCGTGGCACTAGGGCGTTGTGCCCTGGCTGCTGCCAGAGGGCAGGCATGTGAGCTGCGACGGCGTGCAGGTGGACATGTTCCTTTTCGATCTTGCGAACGCAGGGGAGAGCGTGGGGGCGCTGCTCGAGACGGTGTCGCGGCTGTCTCCTCTCTAGCAGTGCGTCTATGAAGCATGGCGCTCTGTATGTCAGAAAAACCGACATGCTCGTTGCAGAAACAGAACACATGTACTATACTAGAATACGAACAAACGTACGTTAGAAGGGGATGCCACGGCACCACATTGGACGAAGGATTTGGTGGGCAATGGAGCGTAGAAAAGCTGGAATGCGTCGAGGCATACATAAGGCCAACGGGCGTGGTCTTTTGGACTTCCCCGTTTGATATCATGTTTTCGGAGGAGGGAACACATGTCTGAAATCATGCGCAAAGGTATTGCGTCGAAATCGAAAACGCGCTTACTGGTTTGCGGGACAGGCTGGAGATCCGAGTCGCTGGCAACCTGACGGACATGCACTTCTACGCAGGGGCCATCATGGTGTCTGTGCTTGACCCCACATTCAGCCTCCATCTCAAGAGCGCAAACGTCTCGTCTCCCAACTCACCGGCCATCGACCTCGTGGACGACCTAAACAGAACGATCGTCCAGGTAAGCACCAATCCTTTCCGACATCGTGGGAGCTCTCATGACAGCCAATCCGGAAGAAAGGCAAAACCAGCCGTCTATCGCGTTTAGAATCGACGAGAAGATCCAGAAGAACTCGCTCAAGCGCTCCAAGAGCGATATCCAAGAGTTGTCGGCACTTACCTACCCGCTCGACGGTATCTACGATGAGTATGAGCGTGAGGGCATTGGGCGCTCGCGCTCCGTGTTCCGCCATCTGCAGTCAGCTTGCAAGGACGATGGGCTTAGTCCCGACGAAACCTATGACGCCATCATCCATGCCGTGGTCGGGGAGCTGTGCGAAAACGAACGCCTGGCTGGCTATACCTATGAGGACGTCGAGTTCTACGTAGCCGTCGTCGTGGTCGACGCCTTTATGCGCTGCAAGATCTTTGACAGGCCCAGCGTTTGGGAGAGCAGGTGATCATCATGCTGCTTTCTACCGACACGAAACCAGAGATGACTGCTTACTGCTGTGGCGGATGCATACTCAAGGCGCTGGGCAACCAACCTGACGGCTTATCCCTGTTCGACCTGTACGAGACGGTAAAGAGCGATGACGGCGTGGGGTCGGCAACGTTTATGCTTGGTCTTGACTGGCTGTATCTTCTGCAGGCGATTGCCGTCAACGAGGAAGGAAGGGTCACCCTATGTTCATAGAACGCCTCAGAATCACTGCGGGCAGCATCGTGATCACTCCGTCTCGGACTATCGGACGGTGCTCGCTCAGACCGAACGCGATGTGGCCGCACTCGAGGCCGAGCGACAAAACCTTTCCGTTGGAGATAACTATGTGTCCAAACTCGAGGAGCTTGACGCCGCAAAGATGGAGCTGAGTCGTGCCTCCGCCCTCGTCTCGCAAATCGAACTGCGCATATCGGTCATCGAGGAGGCTCGGCGTGAACTCCTGGGTGGCATTTCGAAAGTGGATCTCTCGGAGCTTCGTTCTCTCTACGAGCAGTCGAAGGCATATGTTCCCGACCTGCAACGTTCGTTCGAGGACCTTGTTAGCTTCCACAACACGATGATATACGAGCGTGTGGAGTTCATGTCGCGTGACATCCCGGACTTGCAAAGACGGAGTTCGGATGCCCAGTCGGCCTTGGATGTCCTCGTGCGAGAGACCCAGGAACTCTCTGAAGAGCTATCGTTGTTGCCGACAAGCGAACAAATCGATGAGCTCGTGAACGAACTTGGCGAGAAGATGCGCCAGAAGGGCGAGTATGAGGTTCGCATCTCCCAGATCAGGGAAAGCGAGGCTAGGCTCGAAGAAATCGACGCGGACATTGATGCCTGCGAGGAGGACATATATTCGCCTGAGCACGAGCAGTTGGTGCGGGAAAAGGTCGTCCAATTCAACAAGCGATTCTCTCAGGTTTCGCAGGAACTTTATGGTGAGACCTACATGATCGGCGTCGATATAAAGACTGACGCAAGAAGTGACACGCGCTACTACGACTTCCACACGGTTGACCTTAACAACTACAGCGCCGGAAAGAAGCATGGCGAGGTGCTCGCGTTCGACGTCGCTTACGTTATGTTCGCGGACGATCAAGGAATCGGCTGCCTTCACTTTATTCTGAATGATCGCAAGGAGCTTATGCGCGGGAACCAGCTACTGAGCGTTAGCGAACTTGTCGGGCGTTGCGGTTGCCAGCTTGTGGTGGCTATTTTGCAGGACAAGTTACCGGAGGGACTCGACCTCGAAAGCAAGGTGATTCTGCGTCTATCCCAGGAGAGCAAGCTATTCAGGGTGGAGGAGCTTTCCGCATAGTTCGCTGCGGGCACATTAATCCCCTCGGCAAGCAGCTCTCCGAGGGGTTTGATGTCTACCTCAAGCTCCATCGCTACTTGTACTTCTTGGGGTCGAGTTTGCTAAAGAGCCATAACCTTACTTCTTCATTCTTGAAAAAGAAAGGTTATGAGTGTAACCTTACATTTTGAAAGGCCAAAAGAAAGGTTATGCATGGGGAGCTATCTCACGAGGTACTGGCAGCCGGATGGATATGGCATGAACAAGGTAGAGCGGATGGGCGGCACATACCATCCCTACTTGCCAGACACTATTGCAGATTACGAAATGATGCTCTTTCCTTCGTGCGCGGATGCTGTAGCTCGCGCCCAAGAGGCGCTGAGGCGCCTCGACACAGGCGGGACTCTCGTCGATACTGAGCCCCTTGCACGTCTCCTGCTTCGTGCGGAAGCGGTCTCGTCTTCTAGGATCGAAGGATTGGAGATGCCCGCCTCGAAGCTTTTGGAGTATGAGGAGCTCGACCGCCTTGGCGTGGAGCATCGCTTGGACGGTACCGAGGCACAGGTGCTCGGGAACCTTAACGCCCTTACAAAGTCGCTTTCGCGTGTTGTCGAGGGCATGCCGATAACCCTCGACATGATTTGTGAGCTCAACCAGGTCCTCCTGGCGGGCACATGGCTCGAAGGGGTGGGGGGCATCATTCGCACTGAGCAGAACTGGATTGGCGGCAATCGGGTAAACCCGGTCGGTGCTGCGTATGTCCCGCCAGTTCCCGAGGACGTGCCAGCTCTCATGGACGACCTTATTGCCTTTCTGGGATCTTCCGAGCTACCTTCAGTTGCGAAGGCAGCGTTGGCACATGC